>CAKZLX010000338.1 GCA_937127265.1 uncultured Pseudomonadota bacterium | reverse complement strand
CTACACCCCCAAAATCTGAACGGACTGAAGCACCGCCCACTGTTCCAGCCCATCCAGAAGAAAATCAACAGGCACCAGTCGTTGATCATACTAGTGTCGAGACTACTTCCGTGACCGAAACAGAGGAATTGCCTGTTGAACCCATATCCCTTGATGAGGCTGAAGAAGTGGCAGAAACAGCACCGGTCAGTGATTCGATGGCATCAGAATCGTCGACAGTACCGCTGAGTGAAAGTGGCATCGTTTTTGATACGACCCGCAGTGCCAAAATGGAGCGTCTGTCTTTGGTCGGAGTCGGTGTGGGTGCATTGTACACCGCGTTCTCCTTGTATCGTGCGGATGCCAATGCTGATTTGGCGAATGCGGAAACAACCTCCCAACAAGTTTTTGAAACCTATCAGAATGCTTCGTCAATGTGGGAACAGCAGATGTGGGTGGGTAGTATTGCCACAACCCAAGTACTGTCCTTTTATCTGGGAACCAAATGGCTACAGCGATGTTGTATTGTGGTACCCAGTGATGAGACGGTTCTAAGTTTGGAGGTAGAACAATGAAACCGATGCCCTTGACTGCGATGATGTGGGTGCTGTTATCGACAACCGCTTGTATCTCTGAGATTGATAATACGTTGGCCGTTGACAATGATGGTGATGGCTATACCGAACTCCAAGGTGATTGTGATGATGATCAAGCCCAAACCTACCCCGGTGTAGCGTTCCGAGATTCAGATACTGATTGTATGCGCGATCTCGATGGTGATGGGTTTGGAGATAGTTTGTTAACGGAAGAGGCGTCAGGATTGATAGCGGGCACTGATTGCAATGATACGAATTCGACTTCGAGCACAGTGCTAGAAGATGCCGATTGTGATGGTATTCTGACCGTTGATGATTGTGATGATAGTGATGCGACCGCTACATCGATTGCCGATGATGCTGACTGTGATGGTGTCCTCACTGCCGATGATTGTGATGATGACGACAGCACTTCCACCACAATAGTTGCAGACGCCGACTGTGATGGTGTCCTCACTGCCGATGATTGTAACGACAGTTCTATTTTGGCACCAAACTTTGATCCAGATTGTGATGGTATTCTAGAACTTGGCACTCTTGCCTCGGGTGCTTCCAATACCTGCTTTGTTGATGGTGACAGTACACTACACTGTTGGGGCTCTGAGGAAAATGGTGTCAATCAGCCACCGGTTGAAGCATTTGCACAAGTTTCAGTTGGCTATGATTGGGCATGTGCCGTAGCAACTGATGGATATGTGCAGTGTTGGGGAACCGATACCACGGAAAATGCTGTGCTGTCCCCTCCATTTACCACTGCACAATCGGTCTCATCGGGATTGGGACTACACAACTGCTCCATATTGGAAGACCAAACTCTTTCGTGCTGGGGTTGGAATGACAATGGACAGACGGACTCCCCTACGGGGACCTTCGCCCAAGTGAGTGTGGGTGGTGTCCATACCTGTGCGTTAGACACATCGGGAGTCGCCACCTGTTGGGGTTCCAATACCTTTGGCCAGATCAACGTCCCCGAAGATACCCTATGGAATCAGATTTCGGCGGGACAATCACACGTTTGTGGAATTGATGATACGCAAACGTTGCATTGTTGGGGAAATGACGATGATGGACAAAGTAGTCCACCGGTAGGAACCTTCGCCCAAGTCTCCGCAGGCAGTAAACATTCTTGTGGTATTCGCACTGACGGTCGTGTGTTTTGTTGGGGAGACGATACGTCAAGTCAATCTAGTGTACCCAATGGTTTGTTGGCACACCAAGTATCGGTCGGAGCTTTACACACTTGTGTACTGACCTTGGATAACGATGTTCAGTGTTGGGGTGATGACCACCACGGGCAAGTGTCTTCTCGCCCGCAATAGTATTTGCCCTACTTGCTTTCTGTCATGGACAGACTTGGGCTGTGTTCAAGGGCATGAAGTCGTGGATGGCTGAAGTATAGATTTCCCAAGGTCCGCTGTTGCTGACACCATCGGTATGCTGAATGAGATCGTTTGAAGAAATAAATACACTAGACAAAAGAGGGTCGACAGGTAGTACGCCGGTTTGGTCGTCAATCAATTCCAAGTAGACATCGGCTTCCATGGCTCCGATATAGTTCCCCATCGAGGCTTGCCCGTAGTCAATTTCAAGATGGAAATCTAAAATGTCGTATGTTGCCAATACGGTGACGCTTCCGATTGCATCCAAACTGTAAATGGTGTAGACTCCACCACGGTAGTGACGGGTGTTAATCAATGTGGTGGTATTCATATAATAGTCATTTGGCTCGTTTACATCGAGAACCATTTCTGTGAAACTACCGTGTACTGTTTCGGTTCCACTGACCAATCCTTGTGGATTGGCGAAGGTCATGGATGGTGAACTGACACTGTCTATTGTTGGGAAGGTTTCAAAAATACCGGAGATGCTATCAAAAAGGTCCGTGCTTGATAGGCTGGTATAAGGAGCGGGTAGCATACTGCTAAATCCGGATGGTATTCTAGAGTTGGTACCCTCGATAAAAGGTGCGACATTGACCTCGTTGGATGCCACCAAAGAAGATGAAGTCAAGTCGAAATATTCAAAGCAAACTGAGCAGTCACCTCCAATTGTTGCTGCCGTATCATCACAATCGATACCGTCTAGCACCCCATCGCAATCGGCATCTTGTGTCATATCTCCCAGCGTGCCATCGTTGTCATTACAGTCGTCGGCAGTCAGTACGCCATCGCAATCGACATCCAAGAAAACATCACCAAGTGTGTTATCGTTGTCGTCACAGTCATCGGCAGTGAGTATACCGTCACAATCACCGTCAAAGGTGGTGTCGCCGAGAGTACTATCGTTGTCATCACAGTCATCGGCAGTCAGTACGCCATCGCAGTCAGCATCGGTAGCGGTGGTCGTTGAACTATTGTCACCGTCATCACAGTCATCGGCCGTGAGTGTACCGTCACAATCAGCGTCTTGGGCACTTGCCCCTAGTAGATCGTTGTTATCATCGCAATCATCAACAGTGAGCACACCGTCACAATCAAGGTCCTGTGCTGTATTGCCCAGTGCCAAGTTGTTATCATCGCAATCATCGGTAGTGATAACGCCATCACAGTCGCCATCCAAAGCGAGTGCCCCTAGGTTGAGATCATTATCATCACAGTCATCAGCGGTGAGTACACCATCACAATCGAGATCTGTTGCTAGGGTCGTTGACCCAGGATCGCTATCATCACAGTCATCGGCGGTGAGCACCCCATCGCAATCGGCATCGGTGGCGACAACGGTAGAGGTTGGATCATCATCGTTACAATCGTCACCAGATTCAGCACCATCACAGTCAGCATCGAATAACATTGAACCGATGGTATTATCGTTGTCGTCACAATCATCAGCAGTCTGTACTCCATCACAATCGGCATCATTTTCAGGGCTTTGGATGGTACTGTCATTGTCATCACAGTCCATACTGGATGACACACCGTCACAGTCAGCGTCGTCAGACATTGCTCCGAGTGTGTCATCTTCATCATTACAGTCGTCAGCAGTGAGTACGCCATCACAATCGGCATCGTCCAAGACAATTGTTGATGCTCCGTCATTGTCATCACAGTCATCTATTGTTGGAATACCGTCACAATCAGCATCAGCGTCAACGAAGGTGGATTGAGGGTCCGTATCGTCACAGTCCTCATCCGTAGGCACTCCATCACAATCGGCATCTTCTTTAATGTTAGAGGATAAGGGGTCATTGTCGTCACAATCATTTTCTGCTGCGATACCATCGTTGTCTTTGTCTACAAAGGTGGTTCGGCAAGCCATCGAAAGAAAGAGGAAAGATAGTAGTGTTGTCATGTTGTCTCCAAAATTTTTGCCTAGTATATCGAAATTGTCATCTCATTGTGATTACTGATTCGATTTTTTTCCATCTTTCTTGACTTGAAAAATTATTTTGATCCGATTTTCATAGAAACCTTTCGTATGTAGCAGTACGGCAAGGAGGTTATCATGTCTGATTTTAATTTTATCGATTTTCTAGAACTCATTGAAGAGGGACTCTCTACACAAGAGGCGATTGCGCGATTGGCTTATGAATATGGGCTCATCACCGAACAGGAGATACACAATGTTGTCACTATGTTTTCCAACAGTATGGCTTCATTTAATAAGATTCCAAAGTGGGAGATCCCTGAAGACCCTTTTGAGAAAGTGGTCTATGTGACCGCTTGGACTGAATGGTTGCACATCAATATTTGGAAAGTCATGCACAATGCTATGACCCTTTCTGCCATGAAACAACGACGGTTAGGTGAAGATGTCCAGGATGCTTATCAGTTTGACTTTCCCTTGAACCCAAAAGAACTTTCCTTACAGTTGCAACTGCAAGAGATTCTCAAATCCCAAAAAGGTGAGCCACAGTTTTGTACACTTCGGATGCGGAAGAAATCTCGTAAGGGAGTGTTTGTTTTGCAGTGTTTGTTAGGGATGTCCGAAGAACAAGTGGTGAACAGACTCTGTTCGAAACAACCTTGGGGATTTCAGTTGGAACATGCACACAAACTGAAACTCTTTACCTTGAGTAAGTTCTTGCGAGAAGTCGGAGTGGACCTCTCCTTTGAGTAGGGGAACCGTGTTGTAGCCGACAAGAGTAGCGTCGAATAACCAGAAGTACACTTTACATTATCTGATACATTGCGCCGTTTACAGAGGGGTTACAGTGGCCGAAGGATAATTGATTTCTGCAAAGGGCGTAAAGGTATCTTCACCACTGATGGTTCGGGTGTCAGACCAGACTTGTACACCGCCCAAGAAGATGACGACCGTTACACTGTTTCCTGGTGTATAGGATGAACCGGGATAGTCATGTACCACAACGGTATAGGTACCATTGGAAGGGCTGGCCATGGTAATGTTTTCAGGTCCTGTTCCACCGACATCATCTTGGTCGAGAGATGGGTCGTCAGAGGGATCTCCGATAACGCCCCAGTCTGGTGGCGAGGATTGACAATTACTATAGTAGCAGTCATTGGTCGTGTTATAGCCACCGTTGTTGTAGACCATGTGTAGATCCATGTCATCACCAGATTCTGCCCACGACATTTGTACCCATAAGTCTTGCCCTGGAATGCCGACGAGGGTGGTTTGGCAGGGTTCGGAATCTACCCCAAACTCATTGGTAACGATTAATTGCCCAACATAATCTCCAGCCAAATCAGGTGCAAATCGGGAGCGGTTAGCCGCTGTGCCAGGGGGCATGGACACTTGAGAACCAGCGGGTTTGGAGGTTAGTGTCCAATTGTAAGAGGTAATAGCCGCACCCGAGGGGTCGTAGGAGTCAATCCCGTACCATGTGGCTTCTTGTCCAGAGTTGGGCTGGATTTGGGCGGGATCTACGTAACAGTCTGCAATTGGCAGAGATGAGTCGGTCGCTCCACTGATTTGTACACTGGGATCGCCTGCTGGATCGACATTGTCAACAATCAGTTGTTCTGTAAAACTCCCAGCGGTATTTGGTGTAAAGGTGACATCAAATACGGTGGTTTCACCCGGGTCGAGGGTGAGTGGCAGTGGCTCGGTTGGGGTGATGATAAAGGAAGAGCCACCAATATAGAAGGTGTTAATATCAACAGGTGCGGTTCCCACACTTTCCAATGTGAGACTGTCGGTGGTTGAGCTCCCCACAGATTGGATGCCGAAGTCCAGACTAGAAGGGGATATCTGTAAAATGGGCATGCCCACACCGACCGAGCCATTCAAAGGTACTTCCACCAATGGCTTGTTGGGATCGTTACTGGACACCACCAAGGCTCCAGCATCTTGGGCATCATCGGTGGTTGGTGTATAGGTTACATACACGTCTTGAGACTCACCCGGTGCGAGGGTTGGGGTTCCTAGTTGGGTAAAGCCAAAAGTATTGGGTCCCACCAACTGTAAATTGCTGACGTTGAGATTGGCACTACCAACATTGGTAATTGTAAGGAGATCTTCTTCGGTGGTACCGGATTCTGAATTCAAAAAAGTGAGAGAACTGGGTTGTACTTCAATTTCTGGATTGACACCATCTTCCAGAGAGTTGTCTTCTTTGAGTTCGTATTCACTGCAAGCGACAAAAGGAATTGCCAGTAAAAGTAAGATTTTATGCATAAAGCCTCCATTATTCTAACATACACCAATTATCTGATGGTTTCTAAAACTTTTATTGATTGTGGCTCATTGTTTTCATACATCAAATGTGTAAGGACCTAGAGTATGCTCTTTGGTCAGCACTGATATTGGGCTTTCTTATTCAGAGTCCAAGACAGCACGGACTAATCGAAACCCAATTGAACCGTATCGTTCGGTAGGAGGCTTGCTGTATCGAGGATAAATCTGTTGATTAAATGGATAATCATTCCAATCGCCACCTTTACGTATTTTTTCCGTTGCAACGATATCACAATGCGGGTCTATGCTGGTGTTTGGATATGTACATCCATCCCAGTCGTTGGTCCATTCCCACTCATTACCATGCATGTCATAGAGCCCGAAACCATTGGGCAACTTTTGGGCGACGGTTTGGTTGTTTCCATTGAGGCAGTGCCAACTGTAATCGGAGAGAAGGGGGTTGGTGACACCATCTTCAATGGCGGCTGGGGTTGTACAATCCCACAACGATGTGATCTCTCCTCCTAGTTGTTCGCCTTGTCCTGTCCAAATGTCCGCTGT
>CAKZLX010000337.1 GCA_937127265.1 uncultured Pseudomonadota bacterium | reverse complement strand
TTGAGAAGGCAGAACCCCCCACGAGATTTCTTCCAATTCATAAATGCTGGGGAAATCCTTTTTGATGAATCTTTTTCGAGAATGTCCGAAGTGCTCCCAACTGACAGGGGGTAGCGATTCAGGATACTGTGCCGCCATCATGATGATAATGTTGGTGGGTACATCATTGTGTTCCAATGGGGTACGAATAATTGAGAACCGCAAGAGAATCTCATTGGGGACATCCTTCCAAGAAGGCCAATTCCAATCGCTATGGTGTTGACGTATGGCGTGCAATTGACGAAGTTGTAAGTCTGACCAGTTTATGACACTGTCATTGGAGACTTTTGGTGCCAACTTGTTTTTGAGATCGATATGGACCTCGCCCCATGTTTTCTTGGGAAGACTCTCTTTTTGGTGTTTGGCAAGATAGGCTAAGGCGTCGGCAGAGATTTTCTGTGTGGACAACATCTGTCTGAACCAGCGGAAATACCGTTTGTTCTTTTTGCGATGGGTCGATTTCTTGGTGTATGCACTACTGGATTTGGCGAATACCCGTAACTTTTTCTTCCAATCCACGGCTGGTTGTCGAGCTTTAATCCAAGCAGCGGATAGATCAAGAATACTTCCAGGGATTGATCCGGCATTTTTGGTGGCGGAGATTGCTCCTCGTACCATTTCTTCAATGTTTTCTTCTTGACCAGCCAAGTCGCCAATCCCAGCGTTACCGATTCCATCGAGTAAAGATTCTCCACCTTGTCCACTTTGGTTGCCTGGCTGACTGGGACCCCAACCACGGTGATCACTATGTCCAGTACCACCATGGGCATTGGCATCGAGAATGCCTTGGATTTTTTGATCGCCATTGTCTTTGGCTTTTAACAATAGATCATAGTAGACTTCGGCCACATCATTCTTAGGCAAGTTCAGATGGGAGAATGTGGACAGGAAGATAGCATTGCTTGGCAACTTCCAAGGAGAACCGATGTATTGATTGACTTCCAAGTCGGCAGCAATGTTGTACAACAGTTTGTGTTGAAACTTGGGGTTACGCATTTGGATGATGTGTTTGAGAATGATATGCAACGCCTCGTGTTTGAGGACGGCCCCTCGTTCTTCGATGTTCTTCAATTCGTTCATGAAGAACGAGGGATTTACCGCCAACAAGACGTGCTTTTTCAGTAGGACGACCCCAGCGGTTGGGAGAGCATCGGTGATTTCGAGGATACAGCTATTGAGGAATTCACCAAAGAAGGGGTCTTCTCGAAGCATTTTGATGATGATGCGTTCTACTTCCTCGCGGCACCTGGCTAAAACTTTCGGAGCGGTTGGTTTGATGTTGTGACGACCAAAAACATCGGCGATATTTTGCTGTGTGGGTTTTGGGAGATCATCTAACTCTTGTGCACTTAAAGATTCTCGTGCCATGATTAATAAACGATCGACATCTCTTTGTAAGAGTTTCCAAATCATATTATTGATGGTTTCTTTGGAGGAAATCTTGTCGTTGCTTTCTCTTGTAATGTGATGACACCATTCGCTAGAACAGCAACCGTTGTATTGTTTGAGCAAGGTTGTGAATTGACTGTTGTCCTGTTCCCATTTTTCAAATAGTTCACGGTACATTGCCTCAGCAGACATGGCTTTGCCGAGTTCGTGAAAGGTGACATGCTCGCGTTTGATGGTGTTGCTATCGGCATGACCCGAAATAAATTCGTTGGCTTCAATATCTGCACAAAAGTGAAATAGTTGCTCGTAGAATTTGAGGTTTTCCTGTTGGCATTGGGCGATGAAATTGCGCTTTCGTGTGGGGTGTGACAGAAAGAAGTGTTGTTCCATGTGTCGTAGAATTGCTGAACAGGCAGGGATGTTGTTTTCATCCAAGATGGTGGGATTGATCTGTGCATAGATCCCATCGCGATTGAATACCAAACGAGTTCCACCAATATTAGGCACAAATTTTGTGGGTATTCGTTCTAAGATTGCGGCATGGAGTGTGTCTGCTCTACTCGCACTAAATAAACCCGTTCGCATGTGGACATTTGCACGACTGAGAGTTGTACGGGCAGTTTCACATACATTTGTCCATTCTTTTTCATTCAATGTCATCTTTTATTCCTTCAGCAATGATGAATAGAAAGACATGTGCACATCACCATTCTAGGGTTGTCCACATGTCTATGGTATTCTTTGTTAGCGACTTACATTGCGTCCAATACGACTTCAGCCAATCGAGCATCTCGAAGAAGTGGTTTTGTTTCTTCAGTTTGTGCTAACAAATGGTGCACTTTGAACTGCATACTGCCCAACATGTCAGGATGCATACAGAATTGGATGAAATTTTCTTTGTGCTTTTCATTGTATTTGTATCGATCCGATGACAAGTACAAGCA
Organism: uncultured Pseudomonadota bacterium; assembly: GCA_937127265.1. Taxonomy (GTDB): domain Bacteria; phylum Myxococcota_A; class UBA796; order UBA796; family UBA796; genus CAJWHX01. The sequence continues at coordinate 4,344 of CAKZLX010000337.1, read as the reverse complement.
AAGGTTGGAACACATGGTATTCAACAAGTCGGTACGTTTAAAGCCATCGCCAGAAACAACTTGTTTGATGCGAATGGCGACTTCTTTTTTGAAGTCTTTGGCTTCAAGGATTTCTTGTGGAGACAAGAGTTTACGCTTCACGAATTTGCAGAAGTGCATGAACTTGTTGATGGTTTCTTCCTCGAGAGTCCCTTTTCCAATGATTTCAATCATGCGGAGTGTTTTTTGATCGTCTAGATTTTTCAACGGTGCAATTTGCATGATGAACTGGGTGAATGAACGGGCAGTCGTACGAATACCGTTCACAGTTTGTGGATAGGTCAATAAGAACTCGATTCCACGATTATCCAGACCTTTGTTGATGGCCCACTTTGCCCAACATTCGGCATCGAAACGCATGGTAATGTGGAGCATACGGGTGAGCATGGCGTCGTCCATTTCGTTGACATCGTAGTCACCACCTTCAGGGTTGGCGGTCAAAACGATTTGCCAGTTTGGTGGGAGTTCCCAAGAGAACAACGCGTGCATTTGCAACAATTGCATACATCCTTGCAGGATTCTGGGTTCGGCACGGTTGAAGTCATCCAGAATCAATAAGCCTGGTTTGGTAGGGTCAACATTGGACAGTGCGGAGTGTAGCCATTGTGGAGGACGATATACGGTGTACTCGTCGCCACTGTTTGGCATTTCAGGGGTGGGATCGTAGGTTTCTGGGATACCGTGTAAATCTCCCAACTCTTCAAACTGTGCAGGCGCGCAATAGACATAGGTGTAATCATTGCGACGAGCGAAGTCGATGATCGATTCGGTTTTTCCGATGCCGTGAGTGCCCCATACACATACGGGAGTGCCTCTTTTTCCAGAGTTTTTAGAAATATTGGTGTTTTGTTTGATGGCATAATCCAAAAAGTCTTGGATTTCCAGTGCGTTGAGTTCCGCACCATAGGTTTTTGCTTCTGACATGTCAATCTCCATATTGATTTAAAGGTAACTAAACATACAATTATTGATGGAAACATACAAGTCAGTTTCTGACCTTGGAAAATCAGGTGCAACCTTTACGACTATTGGATACACCATGGGTATGTTGTATTTTTTATGCTCCTCGCTGGGTGCAGAACCGTTGGTTGTTTCTACAAAAGTGACTATTGAAGACCAGTCCGGCGTTGAAGCACTGGATTTAGCAGAAACGTCTCGTGAAGCACTGCTAAACTTATCCGTTGAGTGGTGGGATGTTTTACCGGTTATGCGACAGATTGAAACTTTTCCTAGATTCGATGAGGATATCGTTGAGTCAGAGGCACAACGGCTGTTGGATTGGTATATCGATCACGGTTGGCGAGATGCCGTGGTCTCTTATACTGGGTACCCTTATGATGAAAAGTTTTTTTTTCGGGCGCCTTTTCGAAAAGAAGGTATTCAAGTGGTATTTCAAATCTTTCTAGGACAAGAATGGCAATTGCAGTCGCTGTCTCTTTCTGGATTGGAGTACAAAGAGTTTACCTTAGACTCACCAATTCCTCCAATCTTACCCACAGGATGGAGACGTTCTTATCAACAAAATGTTGACACAGACTTGAAACAACAGTTGGGCCGTCTCGGATTTGCAGACCCCAATATTTATTGGCAGTCAACACTGGTCGACGAGAAAACAATCGCTTTGCAAGGTGGGGTTGAATGGGGAGATGTGTTTACCTTTGGTGATTTGTATATTGTCGATGAAACCGGTGAACCTTGGGATATCGTACGGGTTGATTGGACGGGGGATGTCTATGATAGTGCCAGAGTGGAACTGTTGACCCATCGTATTGAGCAGTTACCATCGGTGGCGATGGTTGATATGACACCTCGCATTGATGATGAATCTCATAACGTACATTTGGACTATGTGGCCCATCGGAATACACAACGAAATGTTTGGGGTGTGGGTGGTTTTACAACCCAAGCAACCACTTGGGCCTTTGATGGTGGGGTGGGGTGGTCTGTTCTCAATTATCAGTCTCCAAATATTCAGTTTTCAGGTCGACACACGGCTGGTTATCGGACATTTCCAAATGGTGCGGACTTTTCTCATCAGGGTTGGGGAACGGCGCACACGGTGGAAACTACATGGGCTTTGTTTCCGAACAAAGGGGTGCATTTGTTGGCCTCGGGTGATGGATTGTCTGATTTGCAAATGGGATTTCAAGAGCGCTTGTTGTCGGGTAGGGTTGGTTTTCGATGGCTTCCAACTGAATCGATGACGGTTGATCTGACCAGTCAATGGAGTCAGCATCATTATCGGGCAGTATCTAGTCAAGAAGCCATTTTTGCGCGTTGGTTTGAATATGACCAACTTGAGACCGATGTAGAAGCACAATCGGTAGATGTTCATTTGCGGTGGTTTATACCGGAACGAACTTTGATTGATTGGACGGTGACCCCAATAGGTTGGATCAATCAACAATCATTCTCTCGTACACACTTTCGCACCGAGTTCCATCGGACCCGCCAAAAATGGTTGTGGCGTAATCGTTTTGAATTTGGGCTGATTCGTTGGGATGATCAGCGAATCAATACATTACACAATCGATTTTTCTTGGGTGGTGGACATTCCTTGCGTGGTTGGAGTTATAACAAAGTGCATCCTCCCGGATATACTGGGGAATTTTTTGATGTGAATGTGGGTGGTGATAAAGTTTTGTTTGCCTCCACAGAATTACAGTATACCTTGGTGCAAGGGTATCGGGTGTTGACATTCTTTGATGTTGGTCGAGTATGGGAATACTGGGATGACCCGATGACTTTGCAAACTTTACAACCCAGTGTTGGGGTCGGATTTTCCATTCCAACCATGGTTGGGGATGTGGCTTTCATGGAGGCAGTTGGACTGCATCGAGACAGTGATCTGCTACACGACCCCAATCGTTGGGTGTTTCATTGTATTTTGGTTCGCAACTTGGGTGAATAAAGGTCTAGTTGGGCTGTTCATGTTTATTCATTCAAACTCAGTTCCCATATTTGCACTTTTTCCTTGGTCCGTTTGCCGTTGGTTGGTTTGACTTTACGTTGCATTTTGTTGAGCAGGAGAAAGCGGCCTTTGGATAGTTCTGTTTCGATGGGGTGTGGAATGTCAGGTCGCAATAGTGTCAGTATGGTTGAGAAAATCAGAACAATCCTTCCATTGGGTAAGAGTTTTTTTGTCGCCTGATCAAAAAATCGTGTGAACAGACCTTGTTCAAAAAATAAGGCATCATCCACCGAACTGTGTGAACGACCAGGTATCCAAGGAGGATTGAAAACGATCAGTGAAGTGGGTTCAATGTCGTTGAGCAGGTCGGTTTGTTTGGTGGCGAATCGTCCTTGATAGCCTAAACGTTGGGCGTCGTGTTGGGCGCTCCAAAGGGCATTGGGGTTCATGTCAGTGCCAAGCACTTGCTCGAAGCCATTTTTGAGCAGGAGAAAAGATAAGATGCCACTTCCGGTACCCACATCTACGGCATATCTTTTGGGACCCTTGTATTGACTGAGCCAAGTGGTGAACAGTTCGAGATGTTCGGTACGGGTGGGAAAATATACCCCAAAGAAAGGATGCAATTTTTGTCCAAGTACTGCAAAGTGTATCCCTTGTTGAATTCGTTTCCAGGCACCTGCCATCTCTCGGATGTCATGGAAGGATAGATAGCCATTGACATTTGTCCCATACAAAGTTTCGATGAGGTTACCCAGATCGATCCCAGCCAACTGTATATGTCCATTTTCAAGGGCTACCCACAACCAACTGGTTTGCGTTCGAAACTGCAATTCGAATTGTTCACGCTTTTGAAAAGGAGCTGTGGATTTAGGCACTTGAAGTGTCTGTTTGAATGAGGACAAAACAGTTTGACCATCTCGAAAAGAGCTGTCCAAGCGTACAGGGATACCCTTTCGTAGACGTGCCGCAATCGCTTGTGGAGATAGATCAGAGGTCTGAGGTATATCTTGCTGGGAACGGTGAAGCGTCGGAGCAGTAAGATCGTGTGGGCGAGTGGTCATCAATTACTTGGCTGGGTTTTGTTCAATGTAGATTTCGCCACCCATATCATTGAATTCTTTGGCTTTTTCGGCCATCCCTGCTTTGGCTTCTTCTTGATCACGAATGTCTTGACTCAGTTTCATCGAGCAAAACTTGGGTCCACACATTGAACAAAAATGGGCAACCTTGGCTCCTTCCGCTGGAAGAGTTTCATCGTGGTAGGCCATTGCAGTTTCGGGGTCGAGTCCCAGTCTGAATTGATCGCGCCAACGGAATTCAAATCTCGCTTTAGAAAGGGCATCATCCCACATTTGGGCACGGGGATGTCCTTTGGCAAGATCTGCGGCATG
>CAKZLX010000336.1 GCA_937127265.1 uncultured Pseudomonadota bacterium | reverse complement strand
TTTCTTTGTATTCCAACTGTGTAGGCAAAAGCGACACAAAAATCTGCGCACCATTCCATTCCGCTCGTGGAATGATCTGCAAACTTGATACATTCGACCCAAATGGTACGGCAACATCCGCAATTAATCGTCTATTTCCAACCCCCTCTGTTTTGGTTTGATATAATTTATCTCCCGTATACTTTTGTGGTCGAAATATGAGAGTAGACTCGAGCTGAGAACAATACTGCCCCTGTTGCAACGGTCCTCGAACTGACTGCATCTCTTGATAAACCGAAACTTGCTTATAGCAACCGATTAACAATAACAATGTTGTAAACATTTAAATTCCTTCAAATATAAAAAATAATATAAAAAATGTTGATTGTAATAGCCTACACAGGCTTTATCAGCAACTTTTAATAATTCAAATATATCCTTAGCGCATCCAACGGTCGAACAGCTTTGAAAACAATACATTGCGACCAACAAATATACGCTCACGTAAATAACGTATCTGCTTTTGAGACAAGGTTACTGTACTTTTCTGATATATGAATTTTTTATTTTTTGACATCGTTCAAACCTTCATTATGTTTCAGTTCTTCGCCTTCTGCTCCATCTCAAAATCCACATAAATACTCAAATTGGCAACTGACTGTAGTGCTGATTCAGCGGCATCCTCAAAGACACCGGTTGGCCAAGGACAACTGGCGGATGGTGATACCGAGATGGCTTTGTCTCCACTAGCAATCGTAGTCAAATCAGGCAACAACGGCTGACCGGGTACAGAAGGTTCAGAATTCTTGAGCATTTTGGAAATCAATTCTTCAACACAATAACCAACTGGCTTGTCTAAAACACCACTAGCCGGAGAGGGTAAACGGTTGTAGGCGTCCCACAATGTGAGTGACCACAAGTGCATTTGACTGGGAGCCACCACGGGACGGGTTCCAGTATCGATGGTGAGCAATGTAAACTGAACCTCGCGCATACCGATGGCTAAAGTAGTAGCCGACCAACGGGCAGCCATTCGTGGGTCTCCCAACTGTTCTGCCAACTGCTCGGAACCCGCTTCGCCACCAGCAGATAAGTTTTGTGCACCAAATTCTTTGGCAACACGGGTACTCAATCCCCAAGGCCCCATGCGGTTAATACCACCTTCAATCGAGGAGTACTCCAAGGGACAAACCAAGTCTTTGTCAGGATGCCAAGTAAGCATATACCGCGGCAAATCGGCACCCAACACAGGATTTTGCTCCAAACAAAAGTCCATTTCGGTAGCAGAAGCTTGGACTGTATCAATTGCCATCACAATCGCTTTGAGGGTATTCTTGCTGTATTGCTCATCAAAAGGTTCCGTAGGCTTGGAGACCATTTTCTTACCACCAATATCTTCGGCCACCGACTGGGAGAAACTGAAATTGAGTGCCTGTTTAGCCAAGACTTTCTTTTGTTCAGCGATGTCTTTGAGGCGACCGGCGAGTGCTTGACGTTCCTCTAAACAAGCCATCTCGTTGGCAAGCGCATTGGCTCGAGACTCTTCAAGTACTTCTTGAGCATCTTCCATTTGGGCGACTTGGTCTTCGGCGGCATTGGCGGCTTGATTGCGATTGTAGGCGGCATAGGCAGCCAGCCCTATCACCAAACCCACACTCAAGATGATGGCGATAACATAGGGATGAATACCAACCCGACGGGCAAATTTCTCCAACCAAGAGCGAATCACAATCCCATTTAAGGTGATGATTTGAAAGACCGAGTTGTACAAAAACCATCCCGATGACATGCTGGGGGCTTCTTTGTGTTTCAGAGAGCCACCACCCACCGCTGACGAGCGATTAAACATGTCTGATTCCATTTGCATGGTCAGCAAAATACGCCGGGTGTCTTGGAGTATCACTTCAATCCGTGAACCATGCTGGATTTCCCCACCTTCTGTCAATCTTGAACGCACATTGGGACGGATCAAATCAATGTGACACCGTGCCCCCATTTTACGGATTCGAAACAAAGGAGGGTCACCGGCGCCTGGATCATACACATCCAATTCACCAACCAGTAAGGCTTCGGGTGGCGGATCTTCATGGGCATACAACAAGATACTGGAACGAATCGACGATCCCGAACCATGACGTACATCACTCAAAATATACAAGCGAAAGCGTTGCAACATCTCGACTTCGAGAGAAATCATCAACGGCATCGTATCCGGTTCTAAACATTGTACAGTGATCATGTTTTTTCCTTATCCTATCAGCGACCTTGTGGACGACGGGCTTTTTGATCAGACCGAATATCAGCATTAACACCCGGTGTAAAGGATGGTGTACCACCAACACTCAAGGAAACAGCCATATGCAAGGTGGGTTGTAACGGTCTTTGTAAGGCCTGCATCAAACCTGTAAAATCAGAGTTACTCAAACTATTACCCGGTAACAAAGTAATCGGCATATACAAGTCTTCATCCATATCTTCCAATTCCACCAAGGCCTCATCAACCCGATCATCACCTAAAACTTCACCAATCGCTTTGGCAAAACCAACAATATTGCGATCAAAGGGTGGTGGTGGAATCCGGACTTCAATACCCCGTTGCAACTGCATACCAGCCGTCAATACACTCATTGCCTGTACAGCCACAGGTGCGTCACGATCCGCAGTACCACGAGCACCCTCACCAACAACAGCCAAGTAGTTGACCTTAATCGAAGCCCCGGGAACCCAAGTCAATGAAGGCAAACGAGCATAATCATCCTCACCCAACCTAGTGACCCAGGAAGAACCGGTTCCCGTATCGACTTGGGCACTGTACCAATCGGCAAGAGGTTGCGGCAAACGCGCCACTGGAGGAGATGGATGGGGCTTACCAGCGTGCGGTCCCTTGGTCATCTTGGGATATTTTTCCATGATGCATTCGGTAAACAAAGTGCCCAGTTTAGACCAAACTGTTGGCATCCCCGGCACACCGCCTTTGTGGGCACGTAACCCCATCAAAGAAAGTTCTTTATATGGAGTGGCGATTTGAGAATCCGCTCCACCCATACGATAGGGAAATAACACCACATGACTAGCAACGGATCCTTCAGGGGGAAACTGTCCATAGACCTCAGTGGTTTCAAGTCCTGCAGTTCGTAATAAATCTCTGGCCCACCCTTCTACAGATTCGTGGACATTGCTCATCACTTGGCTAATATAGGCAAATTGGTTCATTGTTCAGGTCTCGGTTCTAGAAGTCGGAAATGGGTACGCCAACCAATCAGGAATGTATCCGAATACAGCAAATCGAACACCTGTTTGGTATCAGATGGCACCAAGACGCCACCACGTTGGTATCGCAAGAATACGCCACCATTAAAGATTGGATGGTACGGAGAAAAATTGGCCCAATCAGAACGTGGATTGCGAATTAAATTGGCAGCCCATGCTTCGGCAACCAAGGTTCCTTCCATCCCGTTAAACGATGGCCCTACCAAGAAAGCCCCACGCATCCCCCACTCCGTTCGGTTTAAATAAGTAGAGCCAGAAGGGGCCATGGCACCCCAGGTACTTTGGGAACGCAATGAACGCATCAAAGGCATTGGATCCGGTGAGTGTCGGAAGCCAAACGATGCACCGGTTTGTGGACGCATCGACCAGGTATAACTTGGGGTGATTACAGTCTGATCTCTACTACTGACGTTCTTTCCATTCAATCGATCGGCAACAATCGAAACGTCAGGAGAATCAGCCTGATAAAACCAAGTTTTACCCGCATGTAAAATATCCAAATGGACTTCCAAGCCAACTTCGTATGCCAATCGTGGATCGTCGCGGAACCACTTGGTGACCAAAGAAGATGTACCAATCGAAACCCCGTCCGTAATCGCAACGTACTCTTTGTTGGGATCGCATTGCTCAACTGAGTTGAGAGAGGTCGAGTTTACACTGGGGTCACAAGTATAGAAACTTTGGCGATAAGGAAACAAACCAACGTCCGCAGTAAAGGTAGCATCGGTTGTGGTGACACGTTTAAATGCAGGGGTTACTGCATTGGCAATGTAACTGGCTTGGGGAACATAACTGGGGGCTACTACTTCCATTTTGTCAGGTGAGGATTCTTTACCAAAGTAGACAGCCCAACCAGCACCTTCGATGTGTTGCGTACCTTGCAACTTGTGGGCTCGACTGTATGGTGTATGGGCGACCACATCATGCAAGGTTTCAAACTTCTCAGGTTGATCCAAATCATGTAAAAAAAGCAACAAGCCCTTGCCTGTACTGGCTTCAACCAAAGGTGCACGGGCAATGTTTCTGAAATAGAGCACCGTTTCGGAAACGTCAATTTCGGCTGGACGACGAGTTCGTATCCGTTTGAGTTGTTCAATGGTTGAACTCTGCTCCAACTCGGTTGAAGCATCAGCAGATTTCAACTGGGTGGCACCAAACTCAGAGATTTCTTGGTCTCCTTGCACTACGGCTGAGGCATTCTCTGCGCGGGTCACTGTCGATTTACCTCGACTGACTGCGGTTGTAGCTCCTGACAATACATCATCACGATCAATGGATTGCTTCTTTCCTTTGGCTTGTCTTCGGCGATCTTGGCGTTCAGACATCGAAGGGTAATTGTCGTTGAGTTTCTTATCCTTGGCTCGTGCAGGTTCAGTAGGGTAAAATTCATCAACCAAATAGCCGGCGCGAACAATTGTGGGAACCAAATCAGGTGGTGCCAAGACCATGTTGTCACAGACGGCACCTGTTTTTAAGGTGAGACGGGTCTTGCCTTCATATGCTTCCAATCCCCACATCAAGTGCCAACCGGACCATACTGTCCAACGCACACGATATAGAGCCTCTCCATCAGGCAAAGCAACCAAACGTTGTACACTTGGTTCGTTGACCACCGGATTGTCAAACATCACAAACGGCAAATCAAACCGTGCCGCCCACAATAAATCATCATTGGTGAGTTCAGTGTTCTGTTTAATATCTTGACCAGCAAAGATTTGATCGACGTATACAGCACCAACAGTTGTTTCGGACAGGGCATCTAAACGGGTACCTTCTGTACACACAGCGGTGGGATCAATGGCACCTAAACCTTGATCAATTTTTTGTGAAGAAAAGAAATGATCCGACAGCACCCCTTCCCACTTATCTGAAGCCATACCTTCCAAGTCAGCCGGAGATACTCTGACGCCAAGTGTGGTATCCATGTTGGACATCATCGCAAAGTTGTAATGATCCATCAGCAACCATGTCTCTTCTTGAGAACGCATATCTTCAGGAACCACTTTATCCATTAGCATCTGTAATGTCAGTTGATACATCGAAGACAGCAGCACATTCCCATCACGACCAGGCATCAAATTGACACTAATCCAGTTGTTGATCTCTTCAGGGGTCAGACCTTCCATCCAAGCGTTCAAAGGATAGACCAAGGATTCACCAAAACGGTTTTGGGCTGTCAAACTCAAATCACGCAAAAACATGTTGGTACTAGCGGTACGTCCCAAATAAATGGTAGACAAACGCTCAATCCATTTCAAGGTGACCATGTCCGGTATCTTTTGATAGTTCAAAGAAAATCCACCCGACAAGGAATAGGCATCGGATTTAATGCGCTTGGTTTGAGCTTCGGCTGAGTCCGTTTGTCCCAATGCCGAGGCGTTTACATTGGCAGAAATACCGGTGATCGTACCCAGTTCGCCTGGTGGAGAGCGCATGGTATTGAGGGTTGCCAAAATACGCATGTGGTTGGCAGTATAATCTTGCATGGCAAACTGCATGACTTGGGCACCAACCATTCGATAAAATTTGTTAAATTGCTTATCTGACTTAACGCGAGCCTCTTCCAAAGATTCTACATTGACAACCACTTGGGGAATGGCACCTTGGGTAGGATCAAAGCGGTATCGAAAGTCGGTGAGCGGAATAAAATCGGGATTGTCGCCTTGATAGATGGTTTGATAGGGGTACAATTGTTCAAAAAATGGCCCAGACGCTTTTGGGTCAGCATCCATCAAGTCATAGTCGTGCAAACGACCATTAACCGCCAAACGAGAGGCAAAACGACCGCTTAACACAATACTTGGTGTGGGTTCCACTTTTGATTTGTTGGGAATCGCCCACTTCACACGTTGGTAATACGACTCTGTATTTTTTAGAAAAGACCAAGGCAATTGACCATCACTATCTTTTGGCACGGCGGTTTCGGCTACTGGGATTATGGGTTGCACCCACTCCGAAGGGGATAAAAAGGCATCCGAATGTGGACGTCCAAGTGCACGGGGAGTGCTGAGATAAACAGTTTCCCACTGGTTGACGAGGTCAGGCGTCACCTTGAAACCATCGCCAGTCATCAAGGTTGCCATCGCATCACCAGACTCTTTCCAGCGATAAACGATGTCCTCCCAAGTTTGGGCATACAGTTCAGACAAGAGCGTTGCTGTCTTTCGATCGGTGCGCTTCCACTTCTTTTGTTCATCTTCGCTGGCGTTGACCCACAGTTGCACCTGGCCAGGATACAAAACAGGCAATAAATTGGGATCCAGTTTATTTTCTTTATCTTCGAGGGCTTTCCAAACAGGTTCAGGTTGGTAAAAATCAACCAATTCCACACAACGACCATACCGTGCATCGATGCGATCACAATCACCAGAACCAGCACGATCTTGAAAGGCGGCCACTTGAAAAGGCGGAACCCAACCCAATTCTTCGAAGGTGAGAATCGGTGCCTCCTCCGAATCCTCTTGTGCGAAGACATTTCTTGACAACAATGTGAGTAAAATGAAATTCATACACCACCAACACTACCAAATTTCAGAGCACTTGACTTGATTAAACATCGATAAAATTCGTGTTCGTTCTTATATTTTTCGAAACCGTTCCAAATCGAAATACTCTTCGACCCGTTCTTGTACATCTCTCAACAGCGCACTGGCTTCTGGGCTACTGCCGGCGAGTTCAACAAGAATAGTAAGCAACTGTTCTTCCGTCCATTCTTTTATAACCGATTGTCGTACAGGGGTCGCCTTTGGTTTAGAAGACTCTCTAACCTTTTGCTCGACTTGTATCTCTTTTCGAACCTGTTTAACGGCTTCTTCCATCATTTCCTTCGGGGCTTCCCAGGTATAAGAACCCGATGATGGTGTCGACTTCTTTGGTTTGGCTTTGACCGGCTCAGAGCGTGCAAACCCCAATTCCTTAAGACGTTTCTTGGCGGAGGCTCCACTCAAGAGATTACCTGACGCATCGACCATAAAAACATCGGCCTCAGTATCAATGGTACTTGGTGAGTCAACTTGTGGAATCGGTTTCGGTGGTGGTTTCACCTCTGGTTCCTTTCGTTTAGGCTGTAAAAACACACCCACATCAGAACTTTTCATCAGCGCACTGGGCACCATTGTAGCAGAACGTCGCCCCGCTGCCAGTCGGGGGGCAACTGGTGAACTGGTTCTACCATATTTACCTTGGGGCTGGGATCTATTTTTTGGTGCGTTGGCTATTGGTGAATTCGTTTTGGCATCCACAACTGTTTCTGGACTGGAGCGACGTGATAGTGAACGCTCCTCAATGGTTTGATTCGGTAAGGCTCCTGCTAGGGTGGTTTGCTCCGTCGGTAAGGTTGGTACACTTGGAGTCGATGATTGGGCATTTGGAGATAATGATGGTCGAGAAGCCTGTCGCTGTACAGTTGAGGGACGATGAACACCTGGACGCCATCTTGGTGTGCGTTGTAACAAACGTTTTGGATTTGTTTTGGGTGTGACGGTGGTGCTGGTTGTAGCGTTAGCAGTCGCGGTATACTTCCCAGACGTTTGTATCGATGCTGCCTTATCGACCATGGATTCAGAAAACGTATCTAGGAACACCGGTTGTGTATCCGCGGAATAGACCATCTTTTGAAGCGCCTTACGCATATCGCCAGTAATCTGTTGCAATCCTTGTCGAGCAGGTGCAGGAGCGCCACCGCCACCACTGGTCATTTGACTGGCTTTCAAGAACGATTGACGGGAAGCAGTCCGAAAAAATGACACTTGTCGTTCAATAATCCGATTTATTTGGGCATTGGATAGTGGCTTCAAAGATGCTTTGGCAGATACTGTCTGAGTT
>CAKZLX010000335.1 GCA_937127265.1 uncultured Pseudomonadota bacterium | reverse complement strand
GAAGTTGGTACCATCACACAGATCAATCTGGATGGTGGACGCAGGAGAACCAACGATACTTCAGAAGCAAGCCCAAAGATGGTGCCGAGGTGAACAATTGGGATAACGTATTTGATTTTCACCGCATGAATTGGAATCCAGATACGGGTTCGTATGTCAGTGCCGAAGATTCAGAACATCGTCCTGCAGCAGTTCGTGCGTTGATTTTATATCCAATGAACGCCCTGGTGGAAGACCAATTGGCTCGTTTGCGCACAGCGTTGGACTCTAGTGATATTCGAGATTTCATGGCAGATGAGGAAGGACCGTTTAAAGGCAACCGCATCTTTTTGGGTAAATACACAGGCGATACACCTTCATCAGGACATAGAGATTGTCCACGAGAAAATGGTCAAAATAATGATATTCATTATTATGATGATGACGGTAAGGTTTGTAAAGTTACAAAGCGTCAAAATACAAAAGGTTTTGAGCGTACCCAAGATTTAGCCAAACGCATGCGAGAAGTTGAAACAGCCTATGAAAATGCAAAAGCGTTTGATAAAAACGAAGGTACAGATTCAGCTAGATACATGAGTGCGGCACCCGATGGGCATGAATTGGTGACCCGATGGGATATGCAGGAAACCCCTCCAGATATTCTCATCACCAACACCAGTATGCTAAGCGGAATGATGATGAGAGACGTAGAGTCGCCGCTCATTGAAAAGACCCGTGCTTGGATTGAAAACAACGATGACGCCTATTTTTATTTGGTGCTGGATGAGTTGCACTTGTATCGCGGTGCTTCTGGTACGGAGTTGTTTTACTTATTGAAAGGATTTTTACGTGAGTTGGGTCTCACCAATCCTTTGCATCGACACAAATTGCGTATTTTGGCATCATCCGCCTCTCTTCCGCTGGATGAAGACAACATTAGCGACGACACTCCCAGTCTGAAATACTTGTGGCAGGCTTTCGGAGATCTAGGAAGTTACGTGAAAAACGATGACGCCCCAACGCCACGTTTCAACAGCGCAGCTGATTGGGGGTACGTAGATCAGGTGGTTCCTGCCAATGTTCAAGGTGATCGAACAGTACATGATGCAATTTCAACGTCTTCGATTTTACCCGGTAAAAAGCATAACCCAAAGAATCTGGTGTCAATAAATTGGCAGGATTCCATAGAGCCTCTAAGAGGGTTGTTGACCTGTTACCAAGAGCAAGTCCAGTCGGTCAAACAACATACCTTTATTTATTGGGATGTAATTGCGCCTTTGCTTACGGCAACTGACGAGGACGTTGAAAGGCACAAGCAGCACAAAACCTTATGGGAATCCCTGTTTGAGACAATGTATGGCGAGAAAGAAGACTTCTCCGATGTGATGGTTGCGAAGGTTCTTAAAGACATCACGTGGCATGTACATGAGAACTGTTACTTGGAGACAGATGGAAAAAAAGAAAGTCGAGCAGTTTCCCTTTCAGACTTAGAAAAGAACCTGTTTGGTTCTCAGAGTACTGTCAACGCAGAAGCGGTTCATGCGATGTTGCTATTGACCGGTTTGGTAGACGCCTTCGAATTCATGTTCCCTGACTCTAAACAGAGTCTCAATGCAGCGAGTTTCCGAGTCCATACTTTTTTACGGAACTTAGATGGCTTGTTTGCTCCAATTGGGGGTGACTTTTGCACCAAAAAAACACATGAGGCCCTGAGTGAATCAGAAAGAACAGGTCTTTACAATGGTACACGTACGTTGGGTGAACTATCCATCGAAGCAGGGAACCTCGAGTTTGAGGGATTCTCAGATAGTGCTGGTGAAGACTCTGAAACTGGTTCGGTCTCGCCAAAACGAAGAGCATTTACAGTATTATATTGTGAATGTTGTGGTGAAACGTTTGCTGGTGGAAAACGAGGAAGTGAAGAACGTCAAGATGATATCGTACGGGTCGAAGTCTCTCCCTCTCAAGAGCAATTGGAAAAGGTTCCAGATGACAATAAAATCCCGCAGTTTGATCAGTTGACTTACAATGACACCGTTTTAATATGGATGCCGGAAAACCCAGAAGACAAGCCATGGGGTTCTGAGGGATACAATGAGAATTGTGGCTGGAAAAAGGGTGTGGTGTATCCAGAGTTGTCGATGGTAGAGTATCATACTACCTCTGGGTTGGTCACAAGAGGCGTGGAGTCGTCTGATAAGGCTAAAACAACCTCTTCGACTGCTTCCATGGAGGGGCAGGCCAAAGGGCGCGCTAGATTTGCGAAGCAACAATCAGTATCCAAGTCAGGCATTAACGCTGTGCAAAAGCCCTGCTATGTGTACTTCCGTCGAGATAATGCCAAAGATGCGACCAAAACCAAGGAAAATGGCACAATGCCTGGTTCATCAGTGCCCTATGCTTGCCCAAGATGTGGACAAGATTACAGTGGCCGTCTCTTTGGTTTTAACAAAGGCAATCGCAAAGGAATACGGGTGTCTCCAATTCGAGGTTTTCGAACGGGTTTCAGCAGAATCGTGCAAATCTTTGCCAGCGAACTCTTTCGAATGCTCAGTGGCTTGCCTGCAAACCAGAG
>CAKZLX010000334.1 GCA_937127265.1 uncultured Pseudomonadota bacterium | reverse complement strand
GACGATTGACGGCAGCCAGCAACAACGGTGTGTTGAGTACGGGAAAGAGTGGTTTCGGCAAATACTTCGTGTAGGGCAGCAGCCTGGTGCCGAACCCGGCGGCGAGAATCATGGCCTGCATGGAATTCTCCGCCCGCTCAGTGGCTCTGACAAGAGAGCCATTTGCAAAACAATCTTTTCGCCCAACAAAGTCCCTACAATCTGACTTTCCGACCATGGTATCCCCATACAAAAGGACAAAGGAGCAAAGAACCAACCCAACAACTGTTGTAGAGTCAATGGTTCTCCACCAATGCTAATCCAACCGATAAAGAAATTGATCATCGCAATCAACCCCACAAAAGCAATCAGCATGGCCAGTACATTCAAAGCCAGTTTCATCCCTTCCGCCGCCCCCATAGCAGCAGCCTCAATGACGTTTCCATAGGGTTTATCAACCGAATAGGTCAGTTCAGAGGATTCGGAGAGATGGTCTTTTGGCAAAGGAAAAATCACCTTACTCAAAGCCAATGCCGCCGGTGCAGACATAATGGAAGCCGCTACTAAATGCCCCGCAATTGTAGGGATACTGCCACTCAAAAAACCCACATAAGCCGCCATCACCCCACCCGCAACCGTGGCGAATCCACCGGTCATAATCGCGTGTAATTCGGAGGCATGCATTTTATCGATGTAGGGCTTGACCACTAGAGGCGCCTCGGTTTGTCCAACGAAGATATTCGCTGCTGCTGATAACGATTCAGGACCTGTGGTTCCCATCGTACGTTGCATCATCCAAGCCACACCCCATACAACCCGTTGCATCATCCCAATTTGATACAACAAACTCATCAACGATGAAAAGAAAACAATGGTCGGAAGTACAATCCAAAAGGCAATGTTTTTCATGGATGGGGTCACTTTTCCCACAGTGACCGTGGTCTCCATTTCACCAGTGGCACTCAGTTTGGTGACTTCATGAGGCTCCATCGATCCAAAGGCAAAATGAGCAGCTTCCTCACTAAAGGACAACAACCGCAACACCGACCGGTTAATCCCATCAAAGAAAAACTGTTGCATCGTTGGATGCAACACCACCACCGCGATGATCAATTGTAGCCCAATCCCCCATAAAACGGGTTTCCACTGAATATTCTTGCGATCGACACTGAGAAGCCATGCCAATAAAACAAATACGGCAATTCCCAATAATGACATCATTTTTTCCATGGTGACCTCTCAAACCAATTTTAGATGATGGTATAGGCATCCTGAATGCAAGACAACGCCTCATCCAAAGAAGACTCATCACAAACAAAAACTTCTGCTAATGAGTCCCCTGCTTGAATGTCGACGTTCTTTTTATGCAATAACTGAATCCCAACCCCATGGTGGATCTTCTCCAGACTACTGCTTCGACCGCCACCAAGTAACAAATTCGCATAGCCAATCTTGTAGGCATCACAAGACATAATCCGTCCAGAATGGGTAGCTTTGACCTCGATTCGACGTTTACAATGATCGGTAAAAGGTTTGGAAATATCTCCACCTTGCGCTTCAACCATCTGTACAAATTTATCGTAGACTACACCTGACTGTAAAATAGAAGATGCCCTCTGATCACCACTCAGTTCACAAACCAAATCATGAAGATCTTTGGGCCCTCCTCCTTTCATACAAGCAATCGCCTCCTGAACTTCGAGAGCATTCCCCACAGCATTGCCCAAGGGTTGGTTCATATCACTCAACACTACCCGCATATCCAATCCGACTTCACTACCCACACGCTCAATGGCGACCGCTAGATGATGGGCTTCGGTTCGGGTTTTCATGTGGGCACCACAACCATACTTAACATCCAACACCAAATGATTGATGCCCTCAGCTAGTTTTTTAGAGAGAATACTGCTCACAATCAAGGGAACACTAGATACCGTAGCGGTTTCATTCCGTAAAGCATACAAAATGGAATCTGCTGGTGCGATACGCTCGTCAGAACCAACAATAAAGCATCCTACATTGGCTATAAGAGACTGTAACGTGTCGGGTGAAAAGTGCGTATTAAAACCAGCAATCGACTCTAGTTTGTCCAAAGTACCACCCGTGTGACCTGAGCCTTGCGCACTAACCATTGGCACCTTTGCCCCCAATGAAGCCCACAATGGCGCTAGAATTATGGAAACCTTATCACCGACCCCACCGGTTGAATGTTTGTCAATGATCATCGTATCATCAGAAACATCCCAATGCATTCGCATCCCTGAGTTGGCCATCGCCAAGGTCAAAGCAATGGTTTCAGCGGTCGTCATCCCACGCCACAAGGTAAAGGCACAAAAGGCACCGGCTTGTGCAGAGGTTACTTCTTCCCGAACTAAAGATTGAATAAAGAAGTCCAACTCTGGTACCGACAATTCTTTACCACTCGATTTAGCCTCTAATATATTGTTGATTCGTAGCCCCACACTTCCTCCTCCAATCACCCCAATCGCATGTACGGTGGACACATTGTTATCTTAACAAAGACGGACCTTTACTGGCACCCAATCGTGATGCCCCTGCCTGTATCATCTTGGTCGCATCTGCAAATGTTCTTATGCCGCCGGAAGCCTTTACGCCCATTCCACATCCTACGGTCTGGCGTAACAGCATCACATCTTCAATTGTTGCCCCACCATTGGAAAAACCCGTACTAGTTTTAACAAAGTCAGCGCCAGCCATTTTAGACAAAAG
>CAKZLX010000333.1 GCA_937127265.1 uncultured Pseudomonadota bacterium | reverse complement strand
TATGCCTTTCAATCATTACCAGAAATCTATCCTTGGAAACCGATCCAGCCAGTGTCTTTATTGATAGAAAAGTTGCGCCAAGCCTCTCAAAACATGAACCCTCAAAGTTTACTCAGTTCTCTCAAAGGGGTTCAACACCAACGGGTTCTAGGACAACCTACCTTAAAAGCATTTCAAACAGATGTTGACTGGAGTGCTGCTGAAAAAGATTGGGTGCAAACCATCCTTGCTGGCACCCAAACGGTTGGTGATATGTTGAAAGCTGCTCGTACGAGCAATGTGGACTTGGCACGACTATTGTGGTCGTTGTTGCAATTGCAATTGGTCCAATTTGTTGCCCCTAAGCAAAAACAAAGTCCAATCGTCGACCGTCTCCAAGATAAAATCAAAGCGATTGAAGGGGGCACGCATTTTGATGTTTTGGAAGTGCACTGGATAGCGACCAAAGCTGAAATTGAGGCCAAGTATCAGTTTTTAATGAGTGAACTGAATGTTCAAGGGAATCCTACTGTTCCGCCTGTTTTACAAGCTCGAATCCCTGAAATCTTGGGAGGGGTGTACAAGGCGTATTCATCTCTACTCGACGATACAGCCCGTCGTACTTATCGTGCCAGCATTATCGAAGAACACCATATTGTCCAAAGTGCTGTTCTTCTTGGTCAACAAGCTACACAGGCCTTACAAAAGGGCGATAAACGGACTGCAATTCAATGTTTTACCAAGGCGATAGAATTACAACCCACCGAATTGAAATGGAGCCAAGGTTTACGACAGGCAACCATGAAGTGAAAAGGGTTTGTTCAGCGTCGATCAGGGTGTGTGTTTCGCCAAGATATCTTCAATTTGATGTGCCAAGGCGATATCGAGATCGGTAATTCCTTTGGCATCATGGGTGGTGAGGCGAATGTGGACTTTTCGATAAGCATTTGACCAATAGGGGTGGTGGTTCATCTTTTCAGCAATCATCGCAATGGATGTCATGATCGAAAACGTTTTGAGAAACGAAGGACCCATCCAATGGCGTTGGATATTGGAGTAGGGGCAATCTACAGTGGGTTCGGCAATGGACCAATGTGGTAGCGCTTCAAGTGCTTGCTTGATTTCGGATAGGGGGAGTGTTCTAGGGGAGGTAGACACCGGAACTATCCATGTTGTAGGTACATCCTTCGGCTATAGTTTCATTTTCAGTGGATACCACAGTTAGGGTTTCAGTCCCAAACCAATCCAAGTCTTCAGGAACATCCGGACAACCACCGGCGGCTGATTCGACATCGGCACGTCCATTGATTTGCCAACGGAACTCGAATCTCAAATGATTGAACAATTGATATCGCATCATACGACGCCGGAACCTGAAGAAGCATCAGAAGCAGCCGAAGTTCCTAAAGAACAGAAGACTACACCGTTCTCTTGGACCGTATTTGATCACAATCAAGATGGTGTATTACAGACCGATGAAATTTCGGATATGTTGGCCGCTATGCAAAAGAATCCATCAGTGTTGACAGATGAAGAAGCAGATTCTGGAACGCATCCATCCAATCGCACCAGAATATTTTTCCTGGCCAAGGCATTTGGGTTAAGTCCATCCACATAATCTGAACATCTTCGGGCTGGGATAATATATGGTTGGTTTATTATTGTCAGTATTGACTGCCATTTCTTGGTCTGTGGGTGACATCTTCCGAAAACAGTTGGCCGACTCTTGTCCACTGGAACAAGTGTCTGTGTGGTTGGTGTTGGGGCAAGTGCCACTGATGTTGTTGTGGGCGATGAGCACGGAGTCTGGGAATATCTCCTGGCTGAGTCCATCCTATTTGGAGATTGCACTTGCCTGTGGTGTCCTCAACACACTGGCGTTGCTGATGATGCTACAATCCTTGCAGTTGGCTCCGATTTCCTTAACCATTCCCTTGTTGTCCTTAACCCCGTTGTTTTCCGCTGTATTTGATTTCGTCATATCGGATGAACA
>CAKZLX010000332.1 GCA_937127265.1 uncultured Pseudomonadota bacterium | reverse complement strand
GAACCCAGCATCAGAACCAGTCCACCGTGTAAGAGTATTGAGCCAATGATCTCAACATTGTACTCCCACCACCAACGACGGACTCGTTTCATTCGTTGACACCCGGTTCGGTAACCATGCCCAGTTTGGTGATACCGGCCTGGGTACAGGCAGCCATCAGTTGGGCAACTTTTTCATAAGGAACCAAGGCGTCAGCACGAATGAAGACTTCTTTGTCGGGATTACTGGCGGCAATGGCTTGCAATTTGAGTTTGAGTTCGTTCAGGTCATAATTTTCTTCGGCCATGTAGTATTGACCATCTTCGGCAATGCTCAAAATCAATGCTTTTTCATCGGTGGGCAATTGATCTGCGGTAGCCTTTGGTAATTCCACTTGAACACCCTGGTTCATCATGGGGGCAGTAACCATGAAAATGATCAAGAGTACCAGCATCACGTCGACAAATGGCGTGACGTTGATTTCAGCCATCATGCCATTATTATCGCCCCCAGAAGACATTCCCATGACTATCTCCCCATGTTGCTACGTTTGACAATGTTCAAAAAGTCGGAGGCAAAGTTTTCCATTTCTTTGCGCTGCATTTGAATTTGTCGATTGATGAAGTTGTAAGCGATAACTGCAGGAATAGCGGCGGCAAGTCCAACTGCGGTGGCGATCAAGGCGTGGGCGATGTCTGGACCCACGGTTTGAATACTGGCTTGTCCTGTGGCGCCAATTTTTTGAAAGGCTCGCAAGATACCCCAAACGGTTCCAAACAAGCCAATAAAGGGAGCCGTAGAACCCGTGGTAGCCAAGAAAGTAACCAAAGATTCCATGTGACTTTGTTCATCGCTGATGGTGCGTCGCATCGTACGTTCTAAGTTGCTTTCGCCGTCAATGAAAGATTCAGAGGCAATCCGATTGAGTTTATCCAATTCACGATAGGCATTTTGATAGACCGCGGCAGTGGGGGAGTCTTGATAGTCGTCTAGTTTGTGGTACATGTCTTCCAGTTTTGGTGAGTGCCAAAATTGGTGTAAGAACTCATCGGTCTGTTCTTTGGCGGCATTCAGCATACGATACTTCTTGAGAATGATGACCCAACAGCCCACAGACATACCGAGTAACATAAAGAGAACACTTTGTACGATAATGTCAGCATCAAAAATGAGTTCAAGCATACCGGGTTGTTCGGTGGCCAAGATCAAGGGAAAAGACAACATAAGTCACCCAAAAAGAGAGAGGAAGCGGAGGTACTGTCCACAAGTGTATGATGGCTTAAACTGTCAATCAGTACAGGTTCGGACAAAAGTAGGGAGTGATGTGGTAACACACCATGTCTATATTCTATTCAAAAAACTTGCCTTGTCAAGAGTTTCTATTCTTAACTCACTACCCCATCGGTATTTCGTAGTCCAGTCCATGAACTCATACCGCCATTTACTACGAAGATGTCCGTGGCGCCGATACTGGTCATGAACTCTGCGGCGGAATAGGCACGCCCACCAGCCTGACAAATAAAGATGATTCGACTGTTTTGACCAATTTCTTCATAACGTTGTGGTAATTCATCCACAGGAATGTGAAGAGAGTTGGGAACGTGATCGGGCTCATATTCGGAAAAGGTACGCACATCGACCAGCACGCCACCTTGCTCCATCAGGATTTCGGTTTCATTGGCGGAAAGTGGAATGATTGGTGTGACGCTATCATTCTCATCTACCGAACGATCGGTGGTTTTAATGCCGACATGTCCCAGCCAGTGTTGTACATCCGATTGTCCACATTGACTGTCGACCACCTTTCCTTGTTCATTGACCAATAACACTGCATTGCGACACTTTGGACGTCGACCAGATAGACCGAGTTTTCTGGCTTCCAGAGCCATCGGGTCATAGAGAACCAAATAGGAGAGGTCAATTGCGCGGTGCATTTCACGAATCTCATCGAGTGATTGGGAGGAAACGATCAGTACACGACAATTGTTGGCTTGAAATTGGTCGCTGGCTAAGGAGAAACTTTTCAACCAACGCTTGGTGTTATCATCAGTGACATCCTTGACTGCAATCCACAACACGGAACTGTCGTTGACAAAATCACCACTTTGTACCCAGCGACCATCATGTGCCGTGAGGGAGACTGTGGCTACTGTCTGCCCTTGTTTGAGAAGGCGTGGGAAGGCAAAAGAGCGTAAATAAGCGGTCCATTTCATGAGAAACTCTGGGGAAGTGATTAAATGGAAAAGGATTGAAGATGGGCTTGATTACTGGTTGTGCCAAACCGACCACGATCATCTACAATTACCCTAGATAACGCAATATCAGAATCGTGAGTAAAAAATAAACGACCGTTGTTGCGGACCAGTTTAGAGAGTAAAGTGACTTTTTCATCAATCAGTTGTTCTGGGAAACGGTCGTAACCCATGGTGATGGAGCGGTGTACCCAAGCACGACCAGGTATCAAGTCGCTAGCGAAAAGTACCGGACCATCTTTGGACTTGATTTCGGTCAACATCAAGCCTGGCGTATGTCCATCAGAATAGTGAAACTTGTAGTCTAGACCAAGAGTGGCAGAGAATTCGGCTTTGATCAATTCCAGTCGACCACTTTCTTCTAGTAAGCGTTGAATGTCAGCGATATAACTGGCTTTGTCTCGAGCGTGTGGACTGTTGGCACGTTCCCACTGGCGTTGACTGACCAAGAATTTGGCGTTTGGAAACAACAATCGTGGTGGTTTATCCTCATCCCAAGCGCTTAATAGGCCACCGGCATGGTCAAAGTGTAAGTGGGAGAGTACCACCACATCAATGTCGGCATCGGAGATATCCATGCGATTGAGATTGTTCAGTAAAACGTGTCCATCTCCTTGTACACCGTATCGCTCAAAGTATTTGGGTTCAAAAAAGGCGCCGATACCGGTTTCAAACAAGATTTTCTTATCTCCGTCCAATACCAGCAAACATCGACATGCAAGATCGATTCTGTTTTTATCATCGGTAGATGTCCATCGCGACCATAGGGCTTTCGGTGCATTACCGAACATGGCACCACCATCGAGTTTTTGACTGTTTGAATGGATCGAATACAACTGTTTCATAGCGCTCACCAAAGATGGATGTTTTCTTTTATGTAGCCGATGCACCTGCAGAGTTCAATTCAAGCGTTGCACATAGTCTGAAGAAATCCAGCCAGCTTGGAAGGGGTGTTTATCTGAACATCCTTTACAGACCACGCGCAAACGACTATCCTTTTCTTCTAAGACGTCAATGGTGGCCTTTTGCAATGTGTGTTGATCTAAGGTCATAATGATACCGCCCCCATGTCCTAATAGGGGGATGTTGTCGCCAGAGAGTTTGGCCGTATAGGGAAATGTTGGTTTGCGATCGGACTTATTGTTGTCACCTTGAGGGGATTGTGTGGTTTGAGGAGACTTCGCCTTAGGTTTATTTGATTGTTGAGACGGGCTCGGG
This sequence comes from uncultured Pseudomonadota bacterium, assembly GCA_937127265.1. Lineage (GTDB taxonomy): Bacteria > Myxococcota_A > UBA796 > UBA796 > UBA796 > CAJWHX01. Next base: position 4,105 of record CAKZLX010000332.1, on the reverse strand, counting down.
ATCTCTGCATTGGCAGTATTAGTGATGATCGCACCAGCAAGTTCTGCAGGAGAGGCCTTGGGTGCAGGGGGTTCTACTTCTGGCGCCCAGCAGGCAATGTTGCTGCTAGCAAGAGTGAGCAATAGACAGAAATGTGGCGAAATGTCTCTAAATGTCATCAAATGTCACTGTACCACTTCCAATCCAGATGTCAAGACTTTTCTGTTGAGGGTTCGTCTACAGGTAGACGTTGTTTGAGTTCTGTTATTTCCGCTTGCAACTGTTGCACCGATAGAAACATTTCTCGTTGGATTTTTTCCATCTCTGAACTCTCATCCCCTACATATAAAGAAGTGAGGGTTGCTGTAAAAACACCAACCAGAATCATCCCCGACAATACTAAAAAAGCAGTTAGAGATTGTCCTGCGACACTTTGTGGGTTGTAGAGATCCGCAAATCCTCCGGTGACCACTGTGGCAAAACTCCACCACATGCTTTTTCCAATAGTTGCGATTCCTTCCGTTTGAGTGGGTGGTTCAAGCATCATAATGAAAGTTCCCCCTGTGACAATGATAAATATCGCCAATGTAAATGAACGTTGCATTGTTTTGAGGTCCATAAGATCTTGCATATATCGCAAGGTTCTCGATAGGAATACCAGTGTTTTGAGAACACGAAAGACACGAAATAAACGTAAGACACGAATCAATCGGGCAAATCGAACAGTGCGTCCAAACCGAACGAACCTTGCGCCTTCGATTGGTGGTACGGGGATTGCCGTGAGTAAATCAATCCAGTGGTTTCGAAAAAACCATTTTTTATCGTCAGCGGCCCGATATTGAAAGAAGAATTCCCATAGAAAATAGACACAACAAGCTGAATCAATGTAGAAAATGTTCCAAGTGCTCAACCAACCAGTTTGAGAGGGAGAGGACAAATCAATGAACATCAATCCCAAGACCAGAGTTGTCAAAATGATAGACACCCAGTTCATGAGCAGGACGCCTTTGCTTCCAATTTTTTCTTCCATGTTCAGGCGCAGTCGTGTTTCTTGAATGAGAACCAATAATGATTGTTGCAATTCCTCAATCTGACGGTGTTCTCGTTTGAGCATTAGCAATTCTTTTCGCGTTGTGGAAACGATTTGGTAATTTCCTTGTACAACTTCCTTGTGAACAGTTCGCTCCACTTCTTTGGCCTGTTCGACAATTTGATTCAACTCTGATTGCATGTTGGCAAGCATCTTTTGCAGGATGTGTTCCGGAAGGTCTTCCATATGCATTTTATCGATGCGGTTTAATACATCCTGTACCGATTTGGGCTGATGAGAACCCCGATGTAGACGGTCATCGAGTCCATCGTTGTCGAGATCAAGCACCTGTTCGGTAGGCTCGTTGTTCAATGACGTCATTATATCCTCACATCGTTGGTAGTTGTAAGTCTATCCAAATCCATTGCCATTGTGATGGTATTTTTTGCCAAGCACTGTTGAGAAACTCTTCTGTATCGTCTTCTGTCGCATAAATAGTGGCTTGTATCGCCATGTCGATTTTATCCATGGTGTGTACAAATTGAGATTCGAGTGTTTGATGCTCATCATACTCTTGCCAAATGGCGAGCATCGATTCTGACAGGATTGTTTGAGCCGCCGTTCGTTCTAAACGGTGTTTTTCTTTGAGTGAAACACCATCGTGTGGGGTGATGTCTCCCACTGTGACTTCGGGTAAGTCGTGAACCAAGGCCAATTCAAGCACGCGTCTCATGCTCAACCCATCAATTTGTGGTCCATATTCCATACAGAGAAGTGCCAGGCCCCAACTGTGCGCGGCAACGGTTTCCGGTTGGTTAATATTTTTACGAAGCCAACCACTTCTCGGTAGTGATTTGAGTTTGTAATATTGATTCCATCGTTCCATTTTTATAGTACCAAAGAACGTTGGTCATCGCGTCCCATCGCCAAAACAAACGGGTCTTGCTGTTGGCGTTGGAGGAAGTCTGCTTTGGAGGTGATACCTTGCCACCGTTGCTCAATCAAGACATGAGCAATGGCGCCCCCTAGATTCGACCCTGGTCCCAACAAAATGATGTGATCAGGGGCAAAATGGGTCAGCGCTGTTCGAATCATCGCACTAAAATCATAGGTGTCAGTGACTTGTTGTCCGAGGGTGTAATCAAGCAATTTGGTAGTTGAACAGGCTTTGGGCCGCCAAATGTGTCCATTCCCATCGATCATTGGTATCTTCGGCGTTGTGATTTGGAGGTTTGATAAATCTTTGAGAGCCTGACGGTGACTCTCCTCCATCAAGGGGGTATGAAATGCCGAGTGTAAAGGGAGTTTGAAGGGAAACGGACGTGGACCATCAATTGTAGGTAGGCGTTCAATCGCCTGTTGTAGTGCTTCATCAGTACCACCGAGGATCGCTTGACCACCGAGCCGTATTGACCAGTATAGATCAGGGGTTTCCAAAACGATACGCTCCACCAATGCCAATCGTTCAGGGACGACCTTCCACTGTTCATTTACCAAGGAATAGACCAGTTGCCCACCAATGACGTTGCCTTTTTGATATTGTCCCATGGTTTCAATCAATCGTCCCATTTCCTCAATCGGTAACGCGCCGCCTAAACCCAAGGTTGTGTACCAGCCCATCGAGTTTCCACAGATGCCTACGATGTCGAAATTGGTACTGATTTGATCAAAGTCTGTCGCTGAAACACCAGCCGTCAGAATACTGGCATTTTCACCAGCGATATGCCAAGAAGAACGAAACTTGGAGGCTTGATCCATTTCTCGAACCGTCGGTCGGTTCCATGTCTTCCGTAAGGCATCAAGGGTGTCGAGTTTGGACGAGTGTAGAGTCGTAAGACCATGTAAGTTCTCTTTGGTATAGGAACCGCGTCCCGGACAGAGTACAATAGAGCGTTTCATACATTTTCTCCTTTGACCATCTGGATAATCTTAGCCTCAATGTCTTGTTCTTGTACCAGTACTAGATTGGCGGCATCTCCAAGGGGTATGTAGGTGTCCCAACCGGTAATTCTTTGAATCTCTAATCCGTGGGTTTGTTCAGCCAGCAACGCCATGATTGGTTCAGCCATCCCACCTGTTTTCCGACACTCATCAACAATCAGGACTCTTTTTGTTTGGAGAGCGGTCTCCACAATGAGAGGTTCAGGTAATGGGTTCAGCCAGCGAATATCGACCACAGTACACTCAATGCCTTGTGCTTTTAATCTTTCGGCTGCCCGCAAACTCATCCATAAACCGTTGGCATAGGTGATGATGGTGATGTCTCCGCCTTCTCGACAGACTTTTCCCTCGCCAATCGCGATATGATCATCAAACGAAGGATAGGAAGCCAGCCATAAGCCATCTTTATCTTGGTGTAAGTCTTTGGTCATGTAGAGCGCAATCGGTTCCAAAAATACACTGACCAGACCATTGACTTTGGCGGCTGCCATACAGGTTCGCAACATTAAAGTGGCATCGTGTCCATTGGAGGGCGATGCGATGATTAGCCCAGGGATATCTCGAATAGCGGCTACCGAATTGGCATTGTGGAAGTGGCCACCAAACCCTTTTTGGTAAGCATAGGCGGCGATGCGAACCACCATTGGGTTTTGAAATTGTCCTTGGGAGAAAAACTGTAAGGAGCAAGCCTCTCCACGCAATTGATCGATGGCGTTGTGGAGATAGGCGAGGTACTGGATCTCAGGTACTGGAAGCATCCCCATTTGTCCCGCTCCAATAGCAACCCCTAGGATAGCGGTTTCATCGAGCGGGGTATTGAAAACACGTCCCACACCTGCTTTGCTTTGAAGGTCGGCGGTGACGTGGTAGACTCCACCTTTTTGTCCCACATCCTCACCAAAGATCATCATTTCATCGTATTTGCAAAGCATGTCTCCTAGCGCACGGTTGAGAAGCATTGCAAGGTGTCTAGGCCGTTCTTGTTCAGGTAGGCGATCATTGTGAAAACGAGCACGGTGTTTTGTAGGCGGTGGTGTACAGGCTTCGATTTGAATTTTCTCATCATCACGAGGTGCCAGTACTGAAACCACATCCTCTGCAGTAGGGATTTGTTGATGACGAACCGCTTCCTTAGCCAGTGCCAGTACTTCTAGA
>CAKZLX010000331.1 GCA_937127265.1 uncultured Pseudomonadota bacterium | reverse complement strand
TCAACCCTGGATCCAAATTGATAGAGCGGTGGCTGGAAATGAACTCGAGTTGCTTCAACAGAGTAGGGAGGCTTGGCAAATCTGGGATCTGGCACGGCAAATTCAATCGCCGTCATTTTCAGCCACTTCACATACTGATCCCGTATCTCAACCACCAACCTATACCATTTATGAATGGTGGTGTTTTCAGCAATTGGTCAAGGTGATCAGTACGCTGGCTGACGGCGAACCTCTATGGAATGAGAAAGATCCAAAGGGACAACGGATTGAACAGGGTAGTACGGTCTCTTGGAAAATAGGTGGTTCTGTGCTTCAATTGCACTACAACATGCGGTTTTCAGCATTTTGGGAACGTCAGCCCCAGCAACCCTATTCGGTGGTTGGTGAACAACGACCAGACTTTGTACTGATCTATCAACAACGTTGGTTGGTGTTGGACGCCAAGTACCGTACGACACGTGTGAACGTCCTAGATGCTTTTCGAAGTGCCTTTTCTTATCTTGAGTCGTTGCGGTTACCGACATGTGATTCGCGGGCGAGCGGTTGTTTTTTGTTGTCACCGAAAATGTTGTTGGAGTCCCAACAGTGGTTTCAACCCAAGTTTCATCGTGACAATCACTTTGGTGTTTTGGAATGTGCCCCATCCAAGTCAGTGTTGGCACTCACCAATTGTATTCGTGAAAATTTGAAACTCTGATTGTGATACACTGCCTTAAAATATGCAGAGGTGGATATGACCTTAACCATAGAGCAATGGCTCCAAAAATCGGTGCAAGAGCCCCATTGGCTACAAACCAACGATGCAATTACCTCAATTCCCAAGACGACCAATCAAGATTCTCGTTTGATTGCAGGGCTACTGGCACACTATTTGCGACGGTCTGTGCCGATTAGTGTGTCTTGGCAGCGGCAGTTTATCCGATTGATGAAACAAGCTTTACTGCAAGGACATGCCCCGACTGGGTTGGTCAATCGAAAGCCAGTCTGGTTCCACTTGTTGCAGTTGCGGTTGACTGAACTATACTCCGATATTGCTATGCCCAATCAACCTTCGTTGGCGATTGTTGTTCAATTGGCTGGTTATTTTGGAACACTGGTGAAATTGGCATTGGCTGTGGAAATGAAAACACAAACCGTTGAGGAGGCGATTGCAACGAGGCAGTCTCTATTCGATTACCGTGGTGTGTTGGGGGATGTATCCTCTACACAGAATCATCTTTCAATACCTACATTAATGCGGTTAATTGCTAAGCAACCCTTGCCATCGATCCGTGATGTTGATGCACTGGTTCCATATCAATTGTCGATTCACCCAAAGTTACCCAAAATGAAACGTTTTTTGATTCATGAGGCGGTGATGAATGGACACATCCGATTGGCTAGAGAGTTACTGTTACGGTATCCGAAATTATGGTCTAGTCGAGATAACTGGAATCGTACACCGTTACATCTGATGAAGATTTTTGGTGTATCGTTGGATGAAGTTGGTCTGTCCCAGTCAGAAATTCAATCGGTCGAGCAACTTCGAGATGGTTTTGGGCGAACAGCAACCGATGTTGCAGAGTGGAAGAATCGACTTGTTCAAGCCGAAGATGTTCTTGAACGACCGACAGACAATGGTGGGTGGTCCGCTGTTGTCTTGAAAGAATATCGAGGTGCCAGACAACAGGTTGATATCATTAACTATCAGGATTTGTCTTGGGATACCTTTTTGGAGCGGTATGCTTCTTGTTCTAAACCGGTATTGATTCGGGGAGCACCGAATGTGGAAGCCCTGCAGTCGCGCTGGAAACAATCACGTTTTCTACACCACCACGCCAAGATGCCTGTTGAAGTCGGAGATATCCCCTATGCAAGTTCACTGGGGCGGAAAGGATACTCAACAACATTTGCTGACTATTGGCAGAAACAAAAAGACTATGTCTTTGTACAATTACATCCTCAGCATCATCAAAAAATACTATCAGATATTCCAAAGATGGGTTATTTTGAGGGCTTTCCGGTGGTGAATACCCAGTTTTACCAAGGTGCAGCGGGTACGGGAGCACCAATGCATTTACATACTGATGCTTGGAATTGTTTGGTGTATGGTGAGAAACGTTGGTTCTTGATGCCTCCGTTTCAAGGTATATACAGCTCCCAACCGATTCTTGAATGGGTGAAGGGAGATATGTCATTATTGACAAGTACGATGCTTGAGTGTACACAACGTGCTGGTGATATCTTATATGTTCCAAAATACTGGTCTCATGCCGTACTCAATATCCAAGAA
>CAKZLX010000330.1 GCA_937127265.1 uncultured Pseudomonadota bacterium | reverse complement strand
CTCAATTCTCTTGGGAAGGAATTTTAACAAATGTTCTTTCAAAAGTGATTTTAGATTTAGGCTGGGGTGTTCATCACACTGGTAAAACTCCGGAAAGGTCTTTGAGCACAGACTTGTTTAGTCATAGTGTAGGTTATGAGGGACCCAAGGCTGTTAGTGGTGAGCGACAGTTTGTGAGTAACGACACGCGATGGTTCTTTTCCGACGAACATACCCAACCTCCATTTTTAACCTATCAACAGCAAAGTAGGTCTGAATCACATAGCACGTCATTTCCAGACAAAGACAATTCACAAGTGACAGATAATGGTACTTTGGCTCAACAGACACTGTCAGATATCAAACTCTTGTCCGTAAAATCACAAATCAACGCCATGTATCGTCTACCGGATGAGCATTTTCTGCAAGAGATGATCAATTGTCATGTCGATGGAATCACTGTTGAGGAGTTGATTAAATCGATTCGATTGCGTGGTAGTTACTCCCAAGCCTATTTGGAAACGGTGCCTGGTCAATTGAACAAAGGCTATCACTTTTTCGGTTTAGATGGAGATGTGTTGGTAGAGAATGATGTCAGTCAAGCCTATGCCAGCGGTGATTCAGACCCTCTCATGGTGACAGCCTTCCAAAACTTTTATTTGTTTGCTGAAGTGTTAGAATGGATCAGTCGCCATCCCAATCAGAAAATCAGTACGATCATTGAAGAAGTGAATGCACACTATCCCAGTTGGAACTCTCCAATGCAAGCGACAATGCGTGTATGGTGGCTGCGTTTCTTTGAACTTGTATCTCCATCCGTAGAGGTCAATCTCAAAGGAAAAAAACTTTCGATTACGAATAAAGGATTAGAAGTTCTCAAACGCATCGATTTTACCGATCGTGAATTGATTGGTTCTAGACCCAAAATAAAGAAAGTTGTCGAAAAATTTACGGAATCCAAGTTCCAAGACATCCTCAAGAAAATCAGAGAAAACACCAAAGACCAGAAAATCGTCGTAGATAAAGACGAACTCAAAGACATCCACAATGGTTTTCACGCCAACTCCCAAAAACGCTTCATCATATTGTCTGGACTGTCAGGTACCGGTAAGACCAAAATGCTTCAAGAGTATGCGCGGGCTTACTGTGAGTTGCAAGACTTGGAATATGATGCCCATGTGTTCCCGGTCGCTGTGACACCTGCATTCCGTGATCATACGCAACTGTTAGGCTATCTCAACCCCTTGACGGAGCCTCCACGCTACATTGAAGGGGAGATTACGACTTTGCTTAGAGAGGCTGCCGAGACTCCCCATCTGCCATACTTTTTGATCTTGGATGAGATGAATCTGGCTCGGGTAGAGTTCTATTTGGCGCCGATTCTGTCTGCCATGGAATCCGATGAAGGGGTGGTATTCCATAACTCTGATGATGTGGACTTCCCCCAAGGCATCAAACAGTGGCCCAGTAACATCTTTATGGCGGGTACAGTCAACATGGATGAAACCACCCATGTCTTTTCTGACAAGGTGCTGGATAGGGCGTTTACCATGGAATTTTGGGACATCGACCTTGCCACCTATTTTGAACAGAATCCAACCGATGCCTTTGTTCAAGATACCATCATAAAGGTATACAATGCACTCAAACCGGCTCATCTTCACTTTGGTTATCGAACGGTGAAAGCGATTGTCGATTATGTGGATAGGGCAGTTGCAACCGATGTCAAAGACCAGAAACCTGCACTAGACCAAGCCATATTCTCCAAGGTTCTACCCAAACTGAAAGGTCAAAAGACGGCATTGTTGACCAAAACTTTGGATGATATGTTGCAAGTCTGCGATGTATTGTCTCGAAAGTCGGGTGAGACCGAAAAGTCAAAGACCTTGAACAAACTAACTCAGATGCAGGCAAGACTCAAAGATACTGGTTTGACACGCTTCTGGAGATGATGTGCTGAAGTGTTTTTCCATCATCAGCGGAGAACTGTCTGAAGAACCCTCAGAGTCTTTGGTAGAGGCTACAACTTACCAAGTTGAAGTGGAGGCTGACGAGCTGTATTTTGTAGATGTACCACTGAAGCACATTGGTAATACCAACCGTTGGGAACTTCGAACGCCATTTGCTGTGGGGGACGCTGGGTTCAGCGTTGTACTAGATGGAATGGTCACACAGGTTCCAATCTCTGTTGACCCCAATCCATACAAGATTGAAGATCGAGAAATCTGGGAGACCATGTTGATTGATTTACTCGATTGGAGTGAATCATTGTTGGGTCATCAAGGTGTCCGTGACGGTAGTGTCGAAGTCGGTGAGATGCAAAACTATCTCTTGTTAGAGGCATTGTATCCATTGATGAAACGGTTTGAACAAGCACTTCGTCATTTGTTTGAACACCTCAGACAGCGAACCATCACGCCAGATACCCCGTTGACACTACTTGAACTGCGGGCACCATTCCCATTGACCCAAATCGCCACCAATCCGCTGGCTGTGTCTTGGATGCGCGGCCGAGGGAGTGTGGACGAGATGCCTACTGTTGAAGCACCTTTTGTCCAACAAACGTTTGATCACTCAGTGAATCGATACATTCGATGGTTAATTGAACAAGTGCTGGACAGACTCATGGATGCAGTGACCAAATTGCGCGATATTTCATCCAGTAAGAATGAAGAGTCTCGTGAAAGCAACTGGCGGTATGCTCGAGCTAGTGTTCTGGAAGGGATGGCGGATAGATTACGGGATTTGTTGTGGCAGTCACCGTTGATCGACATTGAACCTGCACCACTTGAAGATGCTGCATTTTTGGTCATCCTGAATGACCCATTGTATGCGACTGTTCACAAATATGGTCGTCTGTTGTGCAATCAAAGTCTCAGTTTGCAAGGGAAGGATTTCGCTAGTTCAATGAGTCGGTCTTTTGACATCTACGAACTGTGGTGCTTTCGAGAAACCGTTCGTCAATTTGAAACTGAACTGGGTATGGAAGCCACCTATCGCAATGTGGATAAAGTATCTGAAAATCCAAAATGGGGGACTATTGCTGAGTTTGCACTTGAAGATGAGGTTTGGCAGTTGGAGTACAATGCCACATTTCCTCATCACATTCCCAAAGATGCCAACAACTCAACAAAAACAGAACGCTATTCGTTGTTGGGGGAGCAGCGACCCGATATCGTTGTGTATTACGCTAACCCATCCGCTAACAAACACATCTGGATGGCACTGGATGCCAAGTACCGTACTTCCAAAGACAATCTACTCGACGCCTTCTCCTCCGCTTTTGCCTACAATCAATCCTTATTGGACCCGAGGTTTGGTGGTCATTCGATTGGATGCTATTTGTTGACTCCAAAATCTCAACAGAATACGCAGAAGTGGTTTGGTGATGAATTCGCTTCGACCTATCCTTTTGGTGCTTTTGTACTTCATCCTCGAACGATAAGAAATAGCCAACTGGCGGACTTTATCATTCAACAAATGAAAGTTTCAGAGGTATTGAGATGCTTCATGTAGGTAAACAACAGATAGCCGTTGTAGAATAGGGTTTCATTACCGAGTTGGTCTTAGTGTTTTAATTAAGGTTACACTATGGTTCTAATGAAGTGGGACTGTATCCGAAACATTCGACGACAGTTATGGTATGACTTTCACTTTTAGCATAGTAGAAACTGTGCATTCGTTCTCTACAATAACAACTAAATGTTCTTCTTTTCAATGAACTTCTGGTCACACTTATGAAATCAATATTCTTACCCATCGTCTTAACTGCCTGTACATCTGAAGAGAAAGAAAACAATACTTCCGAAAGCGTTGACAATGTCCTCGAAGAAGAGGAGACTCTTCACTGTGTTTCGGGAGGTACTGCTGAAGCTGAGGCTAATGGTTGGCGTGTAGAGGGGAGTCGCTATTCCTTGTATACTGAAACATCCAAAGCTGAAGCCGAAGAGATGTCTAAAATGATTGAATCTAGCTTTTCTGCCTTGGAGGAATGGTTTCAGGACGCTCCTCAAAGTACAGAATCCTTAGTGGTGGATGTGTACCAAAGTGACAGTGCATGGGCTGATGCCATTCTGGCAGATGGCTTGGATGTGCCCTATGGTGCAGGTGGATACTATCATCCAGCAACCCAAAAGGCATACCTGTACTTACAACCAACACGATATTACACCCGACAGTTGTTGATTCATGAGGTTATTCACCAGTTTCATGACTTGATACGTGTATCCGATCGTGAATTGCCAAGTTGGTATGTCGAAGGCATTGCTGAGTATTTGAGCATGTATGACTGGGATGGTTCATGCATTCGACTTGGACGTCTACCTTTAATCACCCAAGAAGATATGCCTCTCAGGGCACTTCAAGAATCAGGTGAACTCTCACTCTCCAATCATTTTCAACAAGATGAGTCAGTGTCAAGACCTCTGGAATGGGCTATATTTCGATATTTTGATATTCATTACCCAGTGGAATGGGATCAGTTTCGATATCGAATGGACGAGGGCGAAGAGAATGCCATGCAGATTTTTGAGGATGTCTTTGAAGATTCGTTGGATACGTTTGAACCCCCATTGGTTTCATGGCTTGAAGAAGAGCAACAACCCTTCATTGCAACATATTTAGAATGGAGTCATATCGATTCTGAACATATAGAAGGGTGGTCGGATGTGTTTTCGATTGCGCCACTGAAGTGGGGTGCCGATGAGTTCTCCGTTCACGTGTCATCCTTGGACCCCACATGGAATGGGGGTGTTCTCTTGTCTTTTGATGATACAAGCAATTGGTCTGCACTGGTTGTGAGTGAGGATGGTGCATTACAAACCTTTGAAGTGACTCAAGGTAGTGCCCTTTGGTGGGACCAAGGTTCGGTATCCAGTAGTGAATCTGGATACAGTATTTCAGTCGTGCCTGAGAATGGTGCTATGCGTGTCATCATCAATCAAGATGAACTGGTATTTCCGATTGCTTTTCAGCCGTTGACGGGACTTGCACTGAATGGAAGTGCGGTTCAGTTTTCCGAGATTCGCTGGACTGTTCCTTGAGATATTTTTGTTATGTTTTATATAATCGTCGGTTTCAAAATTTAACTTTGTACCACGACCACCAGACCCTCATCCGACAGTGCTGTGCCCGAGGCAATGAGAAATTTACGTTCGCAGGGAGTGATTACCCTTCAGAAGTGGCTTGGTTTGATAGAGATTGGGATTCTGAAGTGTGGGGACCAACTGGAGATGTGCCACATGTTGTCGGACGAAAAGAAGCCAATGCTTTTGGACTCTATGATATGAGTGGCAACGTCTATGAGTGGGTTTGGGATTGGTTTGGAAATTACCATTCTGAGGACCAAATCGACCCGATAGGTTTGGAACATGGAGAGGATCGGGTTCAAAGAGGAGGCTGTGCGAATGATGCACCATTTTCCTTGACCCTATCCATTAGATCACTTGGTAACCCTAATAATGCAAGTCGTTGGACCGGATTGCGAATTGCGAGGTCACTGTGATTCGTGGAGAGGTTCGGAAGGGATAATTCTTATTTTAGAACGAGAGCGTAAAGTGAAGCTGCTGATAGCGAATCGTTTGGCTACTTTTTCTAAGTGT
>CAKZLX010000329.1 GCA_937127265.1 uncultured Pseudomonadota bacterium | reverse complement strand
CACTTTACAAACACCCTTCTTTGAAAATGAACCTTATGCAGAAGGTGAATTGCTTCGTATTTACGGTATGGTAATGCTTTGTAAATTCAATGCTGCCAACGACGGTATCGACAATTTTGCCATTCGATTTGGACCACAACAACAGGCCTTGGCCTCTTTGGCACAACAAGCGCCCGCCACCTTATTTGCCGCTGTACAAAAAGCACAACAAGGTCAAACAACAGATATTCCAGATGAACTGATGCGCCGATATCTTGAAGAAGACCGAATGATTGATGCCCTTCGCAGTGTGTCCAAAGCGGATGCTGAAATCAACAAATTGCAACAAAAGGACAATCCTACCTCCACTTGGTTTGTCGCCAAATTGCAAACGCGACAAGAAGCCATCATCAACGCCGAAGGTTCACGTATCCAACGAGAATTACAAGCCAAAGCCGATCAATTGCAAAGCCAAATGACTTCTTTGCAAATCAGCAAATTGGATATCCTTGACATGGAAACCCAAATGTTGAACCGTGCAGCCGATGCTGGAAAGATGGAAGATACCAAACGGCAAGTAAAACGCGAGAAACGCCTAAAGTCCGGTGAGGTGGTATGGGAGTACCAAGGTGAGTACTGGGCGGATGAAGTTGGATACTATCGTTTGAACACTCAATCTGATTGTCCTGCTTCAATCTACGATAGTCAATAAGTAGATCATCTGACATCTAAAGAAGCAGCCAAGGTGTCAGTTCGGTGAATAGATCGAAGACGTTCCCCGTACACGTTGCCTCCGCGCTCTTTTCCTCTATGGTTTCTCAACTATACACTTGACACTTTGTCTGAAATATTTTATAACACATGTTATATTAACAAATCTATCTTTGGAGGCATCATGTTGTCCACCCTTTCTCTTCTTTCTCTGTTGGTCGCTTGTGGCGAAAAAGACCTCAACACCGATACCGGTTCTACATCAACAGATACCAGCACTGAAAGTCCAGATACTGGTCTAGAAGATACTGATACCACTGACACACAAGACCCTACTGACACGCAAGATACCACCGATACGCAAGATACCAGTGATACACAAGACACCAACACTGGCAGTGAAACAGTCGAAGGTCTCAACATGTCAGGTTCCTACACAGGCACCGCAACCTCTTCATCAATTTCGGTGGCCAGTTGTGATAACCCCGTCAATTTCACCCAAGTCAGCACCTCCGCCCCCAACGCGCCCACCGTGCTGATTGCCCACGGTTTCTTTCGATCTCCCGACAATATGATTGAATGGGGTAACCACCTCGCTACTTGGGGTGTCAACGCTTTGGTGATTGAAATGTGTACCTTGTTTGATCACCAGACCAATGGGATGGTACTCTCTGAAATACCAAGCGCATTGGGTATCTCTGACTATTTGTACCTTGGTTTCTCTGCTGGTGGCTTGGCTTCTTTGGTGGCCGGTGCCAACAGTTCTCCACTGGGTATTGTGACTCTTGATCCAGTCGAAGACATGAACGGAACTGGATCGACCATTGGACAAATCAATGTCCCTGTGGTTGGGGTGATTGGAGAACCATCCGATTGCAACTCTCAAAACAATGGTATCACCCTTCTCCAAAGTGTTGGCGCTTCTACCATTCTGCGGGTTACCGATGCTGATCACTGTGATTTTGAAGGCCCCACCGATGAAACCTGTGAAGATGGTCTGTTTGGGATTGGGGCTTGTGCCAATACACTGGCTAATATCTCGGATGACAGTATTCGTGGTACGATTCGCACACTGGGAACCGCCGGTATTTTGTGGCTTGGTGGACTAGACAGTAGCGCCGAGGACTACTGGACTGGAAGTGCGATGCAAAGTTTACAATCACAAGGGTTGATATCTCCGTTGTAATCTCCAAAGTGCCTTGCGATCCCAATTGGCAAGAGGTACAATCAAGGTTAAAACATACCCATACAGTTTGGAGAGATTTATGACACCATTTGGCATTCGCAAGATTTTGAAGAAGTTGTTGGGATTTGATGAAGGACCCAAAGCATCCAGTGCTCCTCCACGTCCAAAGTACAGTGTGACGTTTGTATTGCCTGATGGCCAAGAGTATCAGGCTGATGCGCGTGAAGGAGACTCTTTGGTGTTGGCCTCTGGGCGTTCTGAATACCCTATTTCTACTGGGTGTATGGACAGCAGCTGTGGTACTTGTGAAGTATTGGTCTTGGAAGGACAAGACAATCTGACACCAGTCACCAGTAAAGAAACCGCCACCAAAGAAGCCAACAACATCGATGCTAACCACCGACTTGGCTGTCAAACGGCGGTACTTGGCGAAGGTGTCAAAGTACAGATTGTCAATGTGCTAGGGGCCGATGGCGATTTTTAAGCCTACCTCTTTCACTGTCCGCCTTTTTGATTAGCATTGGCGTTTGATGTACATCCGAGATTGTCCTTCTTGACGACACTGTCCGACAATCGACGCCGCCAGTGCACCATATTCAAAGAGGGTTCGTTGTAACTCATCGACCTTTTCTGGGGAGACTGCCAGCAACAGTCCTCCTGAAGTTTGAGCATCTCCAAGAATATCCAAATCAATCGGGGTCACACCACGTTCAACACTTAGGTGAGGACGCAGATGATCCAGATTGCGCTTGGTGGCTCCAGGTTTGACTCCGGCTTTTAACAAATCACGCACCCCGCGAATCACGGGCAACTGATCAACCCACAAATCCACGGACAGTCCCACCGAGGACACCATTTCCCAAGCGTGACCAACCAGTCCAAAGCCTGTGACATCGGTGGCGGCTTGAATGCCGATGGTCTGTCCTGCCTTCATCGGAATGTCATTCAAAAAGGTAGTGGTTTCAACAAAGGTGGCATATTGTTGGTTGTTCAACAGTTCTTTTTTGTTGGCCGAGCCAAAAACACCAATCCCCAATGGTTTGGTAAGAATCAAAAAGTCGCCATCCTTGACGGCATTGTTGCGCCACATTTTATCAGGATGAACAACCCCAGTAACCGACAAGCCAAACTTGGGCTCGGTATCATCAATGCTGTGACCACCCAAAATCGGAATCCCAGCCCGTTTACACACTTCTGCACCACCTTGCATGATCCGATTGGCCACTTCAAGAGGCATTTGCTTCACTGGAATCCCCAAAATACTGAGAGCATTAATGGGTGTGGCACCCATCGCGTAGATATCGGAAATCGAATTGGCGGCGGCGATCATTCCAAAAGTAAACGGATCATCGACAATCGGCATAAAAAAGTCAAGACTCTGCACAATCGCCAAGTCATCGCGTAACTTGGTGACAGCAGCATCGTCATTGCTGTGAAATCCCATCAAAAATTGGTCTTGCTGCACCGAAGGCAAGTTTTGCAATACTGTCTTGAGGTCGCCCGGACCCAGTTTGCAACCTCAACCACCGCCATGGGAAAATTGTGTCAATCGTACTTGTTCTAACATGTAGGCAATATAGTCCACTCCACAGTTCTAAACCAGTAAAAAATGGGCAATCGGTTCACATGTGTTAAATTTAAATAAAAAGGAGTACGTATGATTTTGCTTTTATGGGCTTGCAACACCGAGAAAGTTGACACCACCGATGAGACCGTTGTCGAAGATACTGCCCAAATTGTGGATACCGGTATTGAAGAAGATAGCAACACCGATACAGATACCGACATCCCTACTGATACCGGTACTGAAGAAGTCGAAGAACCCGAACCTGCACAAATTGTACGATTTGTGGCCATGGGCGATGGTGGTGAAGGCAATGACACTCAATACAAAGTGGCTGAGGCTCTCAAAACCGTTTGTGATGCCAAAACCGACGACATCGTAGATGGTTGTGAATTCGCCTTGTATCTCGGTGACAATATCTACGATATCGGCGTGGAAAGTGTGACCGATCAACAATTCTATGACAAATTCGAAGCACCCTATGCGGAAATCGACTTTCCATTCTACGTTGTACTCGGAAACCACGATGCGGGGTGCTGGGGTGCTGGATGTGAGTTGTACAAAACGGAGTATGAAGTCGATTACACACACTATTCCGACAAATGGACGATGTTTGATCAATATTATCGGTTTGATGTTGAACATGTGACCTTATTTGGATTGGACACAAACGCCATCATGTGGGATCCGTGGTTGTCTTCAGGAGATGACCAAGATGTGTGGTTTGACTCTGAAATTGGCAGTGCACTCGATTGGAAAATAGCGTTCGGACACCACCCTTACATTTCCAATGGTCAACACGGAAATGCTGGTGCATACGAAGGCCTAGATTGGCTAGATTGGGCTGTGGCAGATGTTCCACTGGGTACGGCAGTGAAAGATTTCATGGACGCTCGAGTTTGTGGTCAAGTCGATGTCTATTTCTCTGGGCACGATCACAATCGCCAATGGTTGGAACCCACTTGTGGTACAGAGTTCATCGTGTCTGGTGCCGCCGCGAAAACAACCGACTTGCAAGGCCGCGGCAATCCAACCAAATTTGAGGATGATCGCACAGCCGGGTTCATGTGGGTCGAAATTAG
>CAKZLX010000328.1 GCA_937127265.1 uncultured Pseudomonadota bacterium | reverse complement strand
ATCACCACGACTGAAAAATGCTGAATCGAGTGTATCACCCGTTTCTCCCGCAACCACACTCGAGGATACATACCAAGCATAAGATACCGTGACTGGATCACCATCTGCGTCTGTAGTCTGAGCCGTTGCCACAATCGGTGTGGTGACATCCACTGTCGTTGGTGAAAGGGTTAATGATGTGATCACCGGAGGAGTGTTGCCAATCGTCAAACTACTGGTAGAGGCTGCACCTTGCCCCCATTGTGAACCATTGGCATCATCAGGTGTGACCGTACAGGTAACCACATCGCCTCTGGAAAAGGCATAGGTCAAAGTCGTTCCTGAACCCACAACTGAACCACCAACATCCCACTGATAGTTCAAGTTGACATTACCGCCATCAGGGTCAATCGCGGTGGCAGAACAGGTGAGCACATCAGAAATGGAAGCGGGGTTCGGTGTAATAGTAACAGTAGAGACCGTTGGCAATCGATTGTCAAGTGTTGTCGAAATGGTGTCGGTGACCATCGCCACACCATCATTTACCGTGACAATACAAGTGAAAACATCTGCTGGTTGAACACCTGACAACGTGGTTAAATCTAAGGTGTCCACAGAGCCAACCAAACTACCCGTACCGTCCTGCCACTGATAGGATGTCGCCAACGATTGACCATCCAAATCGGAAGCCATAGCACTACAAGTCAATGTAGAATCGTTGTATGCAGGATTGGGGGATATCGCGACTTGAGAAACCACTGGGCCTCGATTGGCAATCGTTACGTTCGCCTGACCGGTACCCGTGGCATTGGCGGTGTCCGTTGACGAAACCACACAAGTCACAATGTCGGTTGGCAGTACACCGGTCTGGGTTAAGTCCAATGTGGTGGTTGTGCCCAAGACCGTTCCAGCGGCGTCTTCCCATTGGTAAACTGTGGTCACTGGGTCACCTTCTGGATCGGTAACACTTGCCGAACAGGTGAGGGTTTGATCATTGAGAGGGTTGCTAGGACTCACTTGAACATTGGAAACCACTGGTGGCGTATTTTGAACGGTAACGGTGGTTTGAGCCGTATCGGATGCACCGTCACTATCGGTTACGGTCACCGAACATTGAATATCGTCATTACCAACCAAGGTTACCACAGCCAAGTTCAAGGTCTGTCCACTTCCCAATACTTGTCCAGTGGTAAGGTTTTGCCAACTGTATACTTCACTTGGAATCTCAGCATCCGCATCGGTCACCACAACCGTACAGGTCAACACATCATTGCCCAAAGGAAGGTTTGGTGTCACCGATACAGAGGATATCTGGGGATCGGAGTTCACGATGTCTACAGAAACCTCTGACCATGTGCCATCTACATAACCATCATTAGGGGTCACTCGCACCGACCATGTTTCATTCTTGCTGGTGTAGGTACTGGGCAAGGTACTTCCAGTATGCAAGACTGTGCCATAGTCACCGTTTTTATACCAAGCGTAGGCGTTGGTCACCGGATGACTTTCTGGATCACTGGTCGATACAGATGTCATCAGTGTACTACTGGTCGTTGCCACTGTTGGGGTCAAAGAAAGCGAATCGACTTGTGGGGCGGTATTGACCAAAAATGAAGCCGATGCCGTTGCAGTTAAGCCACTGGAATCTCGCACCAAGACTTGCAGATTGTGATTTCCAGCAGACAGGGCATCGTAGAACTCCATCAAACCATTCGAATCGGGTTGGCCACTGTAAATCAATCCATCCACACTGTCATTCCATTCTACTGTCAAACTAGATGTTGGATCTTCATTGTCGAATACTGTCGCAGAGAAAAACTGGTTCTGACCGACTGTGATCACATCACCAGTACTGGGTGCATTCAAGACAATCGAAGGCGCAGTGTCCACCGTCAAGAGGATGGTATCGGAACAAGTGGCACCAACCTCATCACTCACCTTCAAGGAAATCGTGTGGGTATTCACACTGAGTCCTTGGTGGGCAAAGGTGATCTCTCCGAGTGAATCAATCGCTCCCGTTCCTAATAAGCCATCTTTGTCTGATAGCCACTCAAAAGACAAATCGGTCACCGGAATGTCATCATCACCGGCTTGCCCTGTAAAAATAACCGACGATCCATGTACCGACACATCTCCAGTCACGGGGTTGATAATCTCACAGGTTGGAATGCTGTTCGGACCCTGTACATCAATGGTAATCGAATCGGTACTTGATTTACCGGTGGTATCGGTCACCGTGACTTCAATAAAATGTGCCCCTGCTTGTAAAGTGGTGGCATCTTCAACAATCCCATTACTGCCAGCCGTACCATCTAAAGAGAGTTCACCATCCAAACTCGAGG
Organism: uncultured Pseudomonadota bacterium; assembly: GCA_937127265.1. GTDB lineage: Bacteria > Myxococcota_A > UBA796 > UBA796 > UBA796 > CAJWHX01. Next base: position 2,201 of record CAKZLX010000328.1, on the reverse strand, counting down.
TCCAGGTTGTGGTCAAAGTTTGCGGTCCATCTTCCGCATCAGAAACTTCTGCCCGAAAAGTGATCAACTGATCTGAATAGTACTGCTCCAAACCCGTGGGGGCTTCAATCGATACCACTGGTATTTCAGTTGCCAACACCACCACACTGAGTTCTGTCATCGCAGCCCCACCACGGTCGTCTCTCACCTGTGCCACAACATTGGTATCATCCAAGTCAAATATCACATCACAAAATGACTCGCCGGCAGCCGTGACAGAGGTCCAATCACAAACGTTATCTTCACCGACAAACCAAGCCACTTCCAGACTGGCGTATTCTGAATCATCATCGGAAACGGTCGCTCGAAAAGATTGGGTGTAGCCTTCGAGTGCTTCAAACCCATCGACATGGGACAAAATGGTGATACTCGGTGGCGAATTATTGGTGTTTTCAAGTACCTTTTCGCCCGAACAAGCCGTCAACGTACTGGTGACAAGCAACCATATCAATCGTTGTGCACCTAAATTGGAAAGCATCGGTTTTCCTCCGTGGTAATGATAGCAGAGTGATGGTTGGATAATCTATTTCAACCAATCGCCCCTGCACCATATCCTAACACAATAGACCGATGCTCTTTATAGAAAAGTAAGGTTTTATAAGCCCTTACGGTTTTCCGAAAACTTTCACTGTATACTTAGCGACATTTGGTCACCAGTCGGGAAGCGATCAAGGCTTGAACCTCTGAACAATGCTCTGCGGTCAACATCTTGGCACTGTCAACATACCGACAACGTTTGGAGATGTTGCGTTGCATGGTTTCATTCGAACGAGAATAGTATACCGACTCACTACCCTTTGGATCACGTGAAAAGGATTCATCACCTGGAAACTGAGAAGCTTTGACACGTTTAAAGGCCCAATTCTCATGGTGTTCAACCGCAAATGTTTTTTTATCAGACTTGGCTTCCCACATGCTTTGGGCAACCTTTACAGGACCATTTTCGGAATAGGTGGTGGTTTGATGCGCCACCGTAAAGATTTGGTCTTTGTACTCTCCATCTAAAATGGTGAATTGATTTTTGTTGACTCGAACCACTTGGGCGTTATTGTCAGGCTTATCTTCATGGTAGGTCCACACTTCACAACGGGCACTCTTAAAAGCATTCTCAAGGATTTGTTCGTAACGACCTTGGAACATAATCGGAGCACTCGCCACACAAGACTCTTCGTTCCCCATCTTACAACCAGCTTCATAGGATCGTAAGGCTTCGGAGAAGTTGGGCTCTCCAGCTGCACCTTCAATGATTAAGTTGCCTGCCTTCAAACAAGCACCGGAGTTGAACAACGAACAAGACTGCTTGTACAAACGCAATGCCTGCGCCATGTCTTGTTTGACCAATTTGCCTTCATAATAAAAGTCAGCCATCTCACGACAAGAACGTTGGTCTCCATGCTCACAACCCAATTCGAAGTGGCGCACCGCTTCATTAGATGACTTCATCACCCCACCAAATCCTTTAAGATATCGGTGGCCAATAATTCCACAAGCCGGACCAGAAAACAGGTCACATCCCTTTTCATACAGTTCCAATGCCTTCAATAAGTCTTGCGTGACCCCTTCACCTTTGTCATACATTAAACCCAATTGATAACATCCCAGTCCCATTTGCTTAGAACAGGTATCTTCAAAAATACTTTTGGCTTTGTCCAGATTTTTCTCTCCAGCGCTCCCATCCAAATACAGAGCACCCAAACGAACACAACCATTGGGGTCCCCCATGTCGCATCCTTTTTTCACAAACTGTAAACCCGTCACAGGATCCGAGAGATCTGGAATGGTAATCAACATTGTTCCCATTTGAGAACAAGCCGGTGCATATTCTTCTTTACAGGCTTGCTGGTACAAAGTCTGGGCAGTATCCAAGTCACGTTCGACACCACGACCCAACTCATACAATGATGCCACCCCATAACAGCCGCGTTGATCGCCTGCTGAACAGAGTGTATTATACATCGCAAATGCCAACGGTGCCGAGTTGTCTACACCAAGACCGGCTGCATACATTCGCGCCAAGTTAAAACATCCATCACCATCTTTGGCAGTACAGGCCTTCCCATAAAAATCAATCGCTTTACCGTAGTCTCGTGCCACACCATGTCCGCGTTCATGCATTCTTGCCAAGCGAACGCAAGCTTGGGTGTATCCTTGCTGACACCCCT
>CAKZLX010000327.1 GCA_937127265.1 uncultured Pseudomonadota bacterium | reverse complement strand
CTTGGATGGCTCGTTTCGTCATCATCTTCGTTGTTATGGTATGGGGGGCGTATACGATTACCCCAACCTTGATGCAAGAGGATAGTGAGACTCTATTGGCTAAGCAGGCTTCAGAAGCCTCAAATGCAGATACCAAAATCGCAGTCGACGAAGACCGATTGCCACAAGCCAAGCATTTACCGTTGGGTCTGCGAGAATATGTACTCAACAACACCAAAGATTGTAAAGCCGCTTGTAAAGGGTATTCAACTGGTGACTCTCAATACGATTGGGTAGATAAGTACTTTGATCAAGCCTCGTTGGATACCGAAACAAAAAAAACATCAGAAGCCAAAGGACAGTTGGCATTGCGTCGTTGTGCACAAAATGAAGTGTCCTTTGACGCACAAGAAAGTTGTGCCATTGATGCTTTAAAAACCTGTGTAACCACCTGTGACGCGGACTCTGTAGACCCGCATACCGAAGCAGAGTGTGCAACTGGTTGTCTGGCTTTGCACAATGAAACTTTGGACGCACCCGATTGGGCTGCAAAGTACTATGCGCAGACCGTAAACGACTCTTACAAACAGTGTATGGAAAAGGCATCGCGGCCATTCTTAAAAGCTGAAAATTGTATTAATCAGCAAGTTTCTGCCTGTGTATCAGAGTGTCAGGCACAAGGCGAAGAAGAGTTGTCATCAATTTCCGCTTTTCTCATCAACACCTATCCGAAATCGAAACTGTCTTTGGGGCTCGACCTGCAAGGTGGAATCGATATGGACTTGGAAGTGGAGGTCGGTGAGGCGGTTCTCTCCAAAGTGCAACGTGAAGTGGCTTCTGTATTGGAAAGTCTTGAAGATTCAGGGCTTCCAGTCACTCAAGTTCGTCGGAAAGTGGGTGAACCAACTTTGATGATTCAGTTGGGCGAGGGTGGTTCCCTGACAGATCTGCAAGGTACCATGAGTAATCGCTATTCTAACTACGCCTATGTTGAATCTGTTGAAGACGACGGTGTGACTGAACATGCCTTTGCAATGAAACAAGAAGTCGTCGATGATATTGGAGCGAAGGCTATCCAGCAAGCCTTAGAAACCCTTCGTAACCGGATTGATGAAACGGGCGTGAAAGAACCGAGTATCGTTGTCAAAGGTGGTGCTAAAATCAACGTACAGTTACCGGGTGTCAAAGATGTTAAACAAGCGATGTCGGTAATTGGAACGGCTGCGGTCTTAGAGTTTATGTTGGTTGATGAAGAAACCATGGCCAATCCACGTGATTTGGAACGTGCCTTGCTCGATGCTGAAAAGATTTTGGAGAAGGACGTCTACAATGATGACAATTTGTTGACCAATCATCTCTTGAAGCAGAAAGTATTGCCACCAAATACCCGTGTTATGTGGGAATACAGAACAGTTGCTGAAGGCGAAAAAGAACGCAGTCGCTACTATGTCGTTAAAGACAACGTCATTTTAACCGGTGATGATATCAATGATGCCCAAGTTGCCATGGATCAATACAACCAACCCTACACGGCAATGGAGTTTAAGCCGGTTGGTGCAAATATTTTTGCTGAGGTCACTGAGCAAAACAAAGGGAAACGATTTGCGATTGTCCTCGACAAGGAAGTGAAGTCGGCACCATACATCCGTGAAAAGATTTCCGGTGGACGTGCATCTATTGATATGGGTTCTGGAGACTATCAACAAGCCCTACAAGAGGCTTCCACATTGTCTTTGGTCTTACGTACTGGAGCCTTGCCAGCACCGGTCACCATTGGTAAAGTTCGAATGGTAGGTGCTTCTTTGGGTAAGGATGCTGTCGAAGCCGGCCAACAAGCCACTATGGTTGGTTTTGGTTTGGTACTGTTGTTCATGATGGT
>CAKZLX010000326.1 GCA_937127265.1 uncultured Pseudomonadota bacterium | reverse complement strand
TGTTTCGATGATGGCACCGACTTCAACCGCATCCGTGCTGTCGATTTGTCCGATCGCCCATAGATTATCGACGATCTTGATACCATCATCTTCTTCCCAACGAATTGGCATAGGGGTCCACTTCTCAGATTCTCCCAACATGCCTTGTACACGAGTGGGGTGTTGTCCCAAGACATTGAAGTCAGCCCAGCCGTCTTTGTCAAAGTCTCGCACTTGTAAAGCGCCTAACATCGGGATGGTGTTGAGATTGCGAACCGCAAACGCGCCCGTACCTTCATCCAAATAGGTGAGGTGTAGAAACTGACTGCTGAGTGAGAAGATATCTTCAGCACCGTTGCCGTCAACATCAAAAGTATCCGAGTAATAAGGTGGATAGGATTGCGAGTATTTGGTGATGGTTTCGCCAATTGTGAAAAAGACCAAATCTTGTGTGCTGGCACCTTCTCCATCGAAAATCAAGGTGTCTTGATTACCATCGCCATTGAGATCGGTCGGTTTTGCCAACTCGGCTCCAGAAAGAGATACGAATGACGCAGGATCGATAATGGAGGGGAAGCCACCAATCCAACCTTCGATACTGTATGAGAACCGTCGTACAATACCATCGGAGTCAATGATGGTGATATCGGCAAAATCATCATTGTTTTCATCAGCGGCAACCATCGACATGGTCGAGAATTCTTGAGTCAGGGGCTCGCGGGATTTAAATGCCCAAGAACCATCGCCATCCAGAACAGAGATCAGGGTTTGCTTGTCGTTTGAACTGGCAAGGGCAATGTCACCATGCGCGTCGTCATTTAATTGGTTGATTGTGGCCCCGACAAATCCATGGGTTTCATAAGGGGTGTTCACAGCATAGATCGATAACAGAGAAAAACCACCGTATGGTCGACCTCTCAAAACATAGACCGCGGTACTGGTGTAGGCAAGGGCATCCAATACACCATCTCCGTCAATGTAACCACTGTCTAAACCGAGCACTGGGGAGTCCGTTCGACCAACCAACTGTGCAAGGGCACCCGTAGATTCGGAAATCCACCATAATTCATTGTCATAGGCATAGAGTGCTCCATCTTTCGCCTCTGTCAGTGTGAAGGATTCTTCGATGGAGGGAACCAACCAAGATTGATAGCCGACAATTTCAGGTAGAGAGGCTTGGAGCGAACCTTGTACAGATACAGTTTGGTCGTTCCAGGTGGCGGTACCGGTGTTCAGATTGCCATCAAGGTTTGCGATGGCAACCCCGAATGCATCACTGGTTTCTTCGATGGTGGTTCCATTTACTGTAAAAGTGACTGGTTGATTGGGAATGGCGAACCCATTTGCGTCAACGACCTCGACCATTAAATTGCCACTGGTAGTATTGGCGATGGCACGTAGTGTAGTCGGTTCCCCCAAGGTCTTTTCGACGAGGTGTACCGGAGTTTCTGCAACCGGTTCGGTACAACCAACCAACAAAGAAAGTTGAGACAACGAAATAAGTGTATACATAGCAGACCTTTTGGGAAACGGTAATTGTTTGTAGTATAGCAAACTTTTTATCGCCGCGCCTTGTGGAAAAAGAAGATGGCGATCCCGAGAAGCCATAACGGTGATACTGCACAGCGTGTTGGGAGGGCTTCTGGATGTGGAAGGCGTAATCGACCATACTGGCTGTAGGTGTCCGATCCTTCGTAGGACAAAGGCGTATCGGGTATTGCCTGTCGTATTAATTGTTGGGTTAGGGCGAAGTTGTCGAGATCGGGATGTTTGTTTTTGTAGAGAGCGAGAGCCCCGACTGTAGCAGGTGTAGAGGCTGAAGTGCCGAAAAAACCTTTGCTCCCATAGGAAAGTGTATCGAGGCCATTGGGGGCCACAATTTCTGGTTTTTGTATCGCTTGAGTGGTAGAGCCAATCGATGAAAAGGCCTCCAGTCCTTGTTGGAGATAATTGTCCACCCGAACAGCGCCAACAGTGAGCACAGAAGGATGAGTGCCTGGATCGACGATGGCATCTGTTCGGTGGGATTCATAGACATAGCCACTGCGAGCCATGACATCAATCTCTGGAGTACCATATCCAAGATTTTCCAAGGTTAAAAATGTCCATTGGTCGGTTTCCAATTCAACAGTGATGGTTTCTGAGGGGTGACATCCATCGATATATGGGCTTTGTTGCAACAGGCTTTTGGCGATTATGTCTCCATTGCGATTCCACAAGTAGGCGTTAATATCGTTCCAGCCACATTGTCGAAAATCATCCCACAAGATTTGAACTGACTTTCGACCGCCTGTAAAATAAATTGGTAGACCGCGTGGGTCGGAAAAGTCGTGAAACTGATCGCGATTTGCGTCCTCAAAAGTGGTTCGATGATGTCCTCTGGCATAGTTACCAGCTGAGGTGACCATCATGATGTCGTGTTCGCGCAGTTTGTTCATCAGTATACTGATAGGACCGGTACCATCGTAAAAACTTTCATGAAAAAAAGACAGTGACATCGAGATAAAGTCGACATCTTCTCGGATGGCCCAGTCCACTGCATTTTCCAGTGAAGTCAGTCCTAAGACCCGTACTAGATGAAGGTCCGCTTCTGGGGCGATGTCTGCGATGACCTCAGCACAGGCAACCCCATGCACACCACGTTCAAAACCAAAGCGGGGATGCAGTGTATCAATCGGTAATTCACAAGAAGGATGGGCAAAGCAATCGTGTGTGGTGACGGTTCCCAATTCGCCGTTGTTCCATTCCGCTCCTTGCCATTCAACATCAAAAACGGCAACTTTAACGGCTTGACCTTTGAATCCCGCTTCATGCCACGGATCTACGTTCAAGGCATCAAAGGTTTCGGTTGGTGTAACCACGTTGGTCAACTCTCGATCCACCACGGCCCATTGTACTGGTCGATAAGGATGATCAGTCGGAGGTGCTTCGAGGAGGGACCCATAGGCAGAGGTACTGATGGCACTTGGTAGATAGGGAGTATCTACACGAAAGTACAGAGGTCTATCTATTTCCTGATGGTCGAGAATACTATCGCTGGGGACTGGAAACATCTAAACTGGTAAATTCATGGTTGGGGTTGAAAGAAATAGGCTTGATCTGGTTGTGTACACCAACCAATTCGCCAACAGGTGATGGGATCAATTGTTAGTTCTTCTATATCGTAACTGGTTCTCAACATGATCGAATTTGGATGAAGGCGTTTGGCTTGTTTTTCTTGTTCCACGGTGGTTTGGAAAGTGGCATATAAGTCCCAAGCACCAAAAATGTGTAGAATCTCATGGGCGATGCAACTTGCGCAATTGGGAGTGGTTGAATCAAAGGCTTGGTACAATACAATCCCTTCCACATCATACTGTGAATCCAGCCCCTGCTCTTGAGGAATGGCATAACTGGCACCATCGCGTTTCAGAAACATCAAGACGGCTTGTTGATCGGGTCGGGTTCGTAGAAATGCTTGTGGTGAATCTTTGCCAAGAGTCTGGGCGAGTGTACTGACCAATGTCACATCTTCATGACCACTTCGAATTCCAGCCGGTAGTCTAGCGAGTTTGAGATTTCTACCTCCTAGAATGACCTTGTTTCGAAAGTTGAGGGGGATCGAATATTCTCTGGCATAGGCTTCAAGCCATCGCTCTCCTGTGCGTAGTTTTTGACGCATCTCTCGTCGTTCAGCAACAGTCCAATCGCTGGTGGCATCGGATACAAAGATCAATGTAAGGCCTACGGTTCCTTCGAGTTTCTTTGCCGATCCGACGTTATACGTTTCACCAGCCCAAACCATCGCTATCCAAAGCCAAAGGTAGACCATAATGCCAACGTCTCTATACTAGGTCTAGGTGTTTGCGCTGGCGTTTCGTTCGATCATTTTGGCACGATATTCGGCTCGTTTTTCTTGGATGCGAGCTTCTTCACGTTCGTAAACTTCGATATTTCTGGCGATCAGTTCATCAGCATCGTGACCGCGGGCAGTCAGTTCTCGACGAATGATCTCGTCCATAATCTTGCCTTTATCATCCAAGAATTGTTCCACGCGATCGGGTGGATAGGTGGTGTGCCAATCAAACAGGATGTCCAAGGTGTGTTGAAAACCAATTGCACAAATCGGTTGGAAGCCTTGGTGTGAACGACGTTTGCCCCAGCCTGGTTCGATGTTGTGCTCTTTCATGATTTTGCGTTCTTCGTTTTTGTTGATCCCCAAATCCAACAGGGGGGCATTGTAGCGAATTCCATACCGTTTGTAGAAAGCAACGTTCATATCGCGAGTAATGGGCATCGACATCGCGGCATACTCACCACCCACACTGGAGCAAATAAAGGCGTTGGTGATGTTGTGTTCCAAGTTGTAGATGATGGTGTGGGTTGCCATTGATTGTTGACAGCCCAAACAACACACCCAGTGTCCTTTGTATTTGAGGATGTCTTTGAAGAGACGTTTGAAACCCACTTCGTTCCAGGTTTCGGTCAAGTTGATCAGGTGATGGTGTACTCGATCGCCCAGAACGCCACGCAAGTCTTCATTGTGTTTACGAGACCATTCATTAAAGAAGGTTCCATAGTTGTGCATGTAGGTATGGAGGTGTACACCGCCGGGAATCAGTTTCCCCATCATCAAGGCGACCGCGCAACTGTCCAGTCCACCAGAATAAAGAACGCTAAAACTTTCCAAACACTTGTATTCTTCTAGGGTTAATGGCATGCGACCTCCTCATGACCTCAGTCTATCACATCTATGTTTTTGTATCACAGTGAAGATTGAGAGGGCACATATTTTCACGATTTTCACTGGAAAGTGTCTGGAAAACTAGCGTCACTGGGGGCAGGAAACGGGTGAGGTCCAGAGGTCCGTTTGAGGGGCAATACTCAAAAATACAGGTGAAGGGCACTGAAACTCTGTTTGCAATTGATCATAGGTCTCACTGAGGGACTGGATGGTCATGTCCCAAGAGGTGACCAATGCACAATGCTGATTGCCATCTCTTTCTATCTGTAGTGTTTCATTGTTATATTGTAGAACGCGCACCGAGCGAGGAATTGGGGATAGTACCCAATGATTAACAGGAAAGTCAAGGTGTTTGGCGAGGGGGGGATACCAGTGTTTATTCTGGTTTTTGGTGAGGATACCAAGATGAGAAATTCCACGGACAAATAAGTGTGGCAAGGTTGATTGAAGTGTAGAGAGGCTACTGGTAGGGGGTAGTTCCAATAAGGCAAAGGCACGTGTCTCGGTTTGCCAATTGGGTTTGGCTTCGGTTTGACACCACCAACTGGCTTTGGGTAAGGCTGTTGTGCCTTGCTGATCCAATTGGGTCAGGAAGGTTGTATGAGTTGGATTGGCTACTGGAATGGTTCCTCCCAATCCGAGAGACCCATCGGGAAGGTCGATGGTTGGCATCGAGACTGGATGTAACCACAACAACAGACTGATAAAAGGAGATGTGATCCAAAGACTCAAAAGACTCAGAATTAGATTTGTACCCGACTGATAGGGGATGGGACGCTGTGTATATGACCACCACAAGGGAAAGAGTGGTATCCAACGTAAGAACTCTATACTCAATAAATACAGTGCAAGACGATCCCATTCTTGGTTGGTTAAGGTTTGCAATATGCCTACGAGTAAGCCTTGGCTAACACCATTACCCAATGCTAGCAGTCCAAGAATTAGACACATGCGTTTTTCAATAAACCAGGCTCCAATCATCGCTCCAGTGAGTAGTGCCCATCCGTGTTGGTGGTTTTGCCAGATTAATTTCAGGAAGTGTTCGATCTCATAGGCTGGACTAAGGTATTGCATGTCCAAGTGAAGGATGGCTCGTTGCCAAGTGATCATACCCAGTGCAGGAATCCACAACACAAAGGAGACATACCAGCGATCAAACCCTTTAGAAGCAAGCAGGTGTGTCCAGTAGACTATCCAAGGTACACTGACGGCGTACATCCAGTGGGGTCCCCAATCGAGTGGCAATAATACAGGCAGGGCACTTAACAATGCAATGCCCAAAGATGGATAGTGAAAAAGGCGATGTTTCGAGGTCAAGTCCTAGCACTCAGATTGGTAATAGCAATCACATTCGCAGTCGTACTCATCAGAGAGAGCACTCATTTCGGTTTCGCAAGTTTCCAAACCGTTGTAGACATCACCATTGATTCCAAAAGCCGTTTCAATGTTGTCATAAGTGTCGCAAACATTTTCAGTGAAAGAGCGATCTATGTTTTCTCCATTTGGACCAGCCCCATAGGCAATTTGGGTGCAGGTACACTTATAATTGAGTTTGGGGTTTCCACAAGCGGTGAATAGAAGTCCAAAGAGTGTGAACCAAAGTTTCATGGGGTGCCTCATCGATAGTCTGTTGGTAGTGTATCTCAATTGGGTGCTGGGTTGGTAGATTTTTTCCACTCTCCAAAACCACCTTTCTCTTTAAAACGTTTGTGGACCCAAATATTGAGCCATGATCCTTCGATGGGAATCGAAATTGGACGGTAGAAGTCAGTGAAGTCATTGGGGAAGCCTTCTTCGGGGGTCTGCATTGTCTTGTGGGGTTGAAAGAAGCCATCCTCAGGTAGATAAAGGTCTGGGTGTTTGGAAAATACGTAGTCTGGATTGGTCTTTTCATGCCCAGCCATTCCTTGACCGAACTGTTCATTGGGCGTTTTGGCAATTGTTCGGTCGGTAAGTCCCCACATGTCGATGGTGTGACGTTGGGCATAGAATGGAACCACACCAATGGAATGCATCGCCAAAACGGTGTCTGGAGGGGTATACTGATCGAGCCATTCCCCAACGACTTTGCGCGCCACCAAGTTGTTACGGCGATCCAACGCCCATGTTTCAGCTTTATTGAATAGGGGAAGACGACAGATAAACATTAACGAAAGGAGGCCACCAGCCCACAGGTGATGTTTTGACTTGATCGTTTGCAAGACGAACATCAACAGTACAGTCGCCAAACCAGCCATCGGCAACAGAAAACGACTGGTGGGTTTAAAATCGCCACCGATACTGACCACGTAAAATAGATAGGGGAGCAGGACCCAATATAACAGTCTGAGATGTTTGGAAGGTGTGTGTTTCTCTGGAAATAGTCCACCAATCAGTCCCAGCCACATCAACGGATGGTGTTTGGCGTGGGCAACACAATACTGTACGCCACGCATACCAGACCAACCACCGACTTTGGCATAAAAAGTGTTGGGTAGGGGATCTCCAAAATACCACAAACGTAATCCAGTCATCAGTGCTAGTTGCAAACCGACAATCGATAAAGGAAGCAAGGTTCGTCTCCAGTCTCTGTCGCAAAGCCACAAACCTGTGTACAACAGTCCAACAAATAAAGGGGCTTCAGGTCGAGTCAAGCACAAGAGTATCGCTGAAACCAGACTCCAACGATGGGATAGGGAATCTTGGCGTTCACGAATGGCCAAAGAGACCATCAAGGGTACCAGTCCAGCATAGAAAACCGATTCCAAACCTTGAACCGATTCGAGAACCATCGAGGGATCAAGAGCGACAATCAACAAACCGAGCCACAACCACAAGGACGATATTTGAAATGTGGTAGCCAAATGAAAGGTGCTGTAGGTCAAAAAGATGATGCTCCCATAGCCAAACAACAACGACCAGTGGACAGGGTCTCCCCCTAGTAGAAAGACCACACCAAACAACAAGGTCCACAAGGGGTTGGAGTAGCCCTCGACATATTCGTTGGGGTTAAATACCCACCCTAGTCCATTGGCCCAATTTTCAGCGTAGCGAAAGGAAATGAAGGCGTCATCTTGGGTGCAGACCCCAAAGTGTACCGCCATGAATAGAGCACCAACACTTGGAAGTATCCAAGACCAGTATCGAGGTAGCGGTTTGTTCATTGGTAAATCTGTCCCAAAACTATTCGGGGGTCGGGATATTGGAACAATGCTTGAGCACGATTTTTCAGTGACACCACACCAGGCATGTCATGGGTATCAGGACACGTTCGAGACAGTTGGATGTGTAGGTGTGGATTCCAACCCCCGTTTTCGCTTTTATCGCCAACCCATCCCAAAACATCACCTTTCTTGAACGAGGTGCCGATCGTTCGTCGTGAGATAGATTTTTTCGATAAATGTCCCCACAAGACCCATACTGTTTGCCCGTTGATCTGTTGGTGTTCGGTGACCATGACATGACCGTAATCAAAGGGTTCGGGATTGTATCCTTGGTGAACGATGCGTCCTGTCTCAAAGGCGTGGATCGGTGTTTCTGCAGGACAGCCGATGTCAATGCCTACATGGACAGTACGGGCATCTTGTTCAAACAAGTCTCCTTTGTACATGTTCGGTCGGTGTTCATTGTATTTGCCTACAACAAAAGGAGATAGCGGTTGTCGGTTGGGATCGTATTCTTGGCTAAAATCGTAGAGTTCAATCTCATCGGGTAAGAAGATGACAGGGTGAAAGTCGGGATGTGGTATAGGATGGATAAGGCTCATCGTAAACTTGTAATTCAAGGGGTTAAGGTGTTTCCAGTCGCCAGACGGTGGCAGATTCAATAGTGAGACCGGCACCCAAGTCAGCCTGTAGCACTTCGAGTAATTGCTGGTAGACGGTGGGGTCAATCTCTTTGTGCAACACGATCCATCCATAGCCCAATGATGCTAATGTTCTGGGATCGCTAGAACCAGGAGAGCGATTGTGCAATCCTAGACGTTGGTGTTCATCTTTGCGTCTTTGGCAGAGGGCTGCTAAACGTCGAAAAGCAGGGTGGTTGAGCAGTGAAGCCGTACTGGCGCGAACATCAGGAGCATAGGGGATGCCTTTGCCATGATAGGTTTGCCAATACAGATATTGCGAGGCGCGCATGGTACTGCCAGAATCGGTTGGCAGATCGAGCACACCAACCTGGCGGGGGTCTTGCTCGATCAGTTCATAGACTGGTGGGACCGATGTATTTGCTGTTTGCAATGGAAAGGGTGCGCCAGAAATCAACAGTCCATCCACCAAGATCAGTAGACCAACAGTTCGTAATCGATCCAGCCAATAGGGTGTGGTCAGGGAGACGGCTGCCAACCCACCAACGATAGCCAATGTGGGTACACCCAATCGCAAGGGGTGCGTGACTGCCAAGCCAGAAGCCAACTGTTGTAAACCAAACCATGGTAAACGGAGGCGTGCTTCCCCAGTCATCACCCAGCCATCTCCCCAGTATAAATAGGGACCTAGAGCACAGAGCATCGAAACCAGTCCGGCTACTGCCCACCCTTTATGCGATTTGATACTGCGAAGAGCAAAGAAGCAGGCAACCAGTCCGAGATACATACTGTGGACAAAACCTTCGGAGGAGAGATCGACCGATTGGAAACCAAATGGGGCGAAAAAGGTGCGCGGATCGACTGCATTGTGAAGGGCTAAGGTGTCATTCATTCCATCGGGTCGCTTAATGATAGCGTTGGTGGATGCCAATTGGATTTGAAACAAAAGCAAGGTGGGAGAGGCTACAATCAGAGATGTTAGGCCACCCAACCATGACCACTTCCAAGTGTGTGTGAATGAGGCAAGTGTTCTGATTCCCACTACAACACCAACACCCAAGCCCAGATAAGGTGATGCCATGGTTGCTAGACCAACGCCAACACCCGCTTTGGTCCACTGTAAAGCAGACTGTGAACCATCTTTACCACGGCAAGCATCTTCGGTCCAAGCCATCGCCATCGCTACGGGGCCGATGTTGACCGCTTCGGTAATCCCATTTGAGATTTCAGAAAGCATCCATGCTGAACAGACGACCGTAATACTGGCAATCCATGATGCTCGGGGGGCTGCACCAAGTGCCACGGCAAATCGTCGTGCGGTCCACGATGCAAAAGCCAGATAGACCCCAATAGCAAAATTGTAGGCCAGTGTTGGAGAAAACCCGGCGAAAGGTAAACCCAATACCGCCAACACAGGATCAATGAACCACAAGGTTCCACCATCAGGGTATTGTAAAAGTGTGGTTTCCCAAGGCATCATCCCTTGACTGAAGGCATGAAACCACCACCAAGAACCCCACATGTGGTTCCAAACGTCAACCGTTTCGCTGCCGATGACTGTGGTGAAAGGGGTAAAGATGACCGAAATCATCACCACACTGGCCAATAGGATATCCCCGAGGATCAGTTGCCACCACGGTCGTTCACGTTGAATTGAAAAATTTGTTTTTGTTTTCTTGCTCACAGACCGAATATATTCCATAGTACATGTGTTTTCTACAAAAAGGAGTTCAGAATGACCATTCCAACTATATTGATGTTATCCCAAGTCGCTTTTGCTGGTGATGGGGTCAAAGTGCGTCCTCATGTCAAACCGATTATTTCTGGGCAATCGTTTTTGGTTGATGGTGACCGTTACAGTGGTTTGAATGTTGGTGGGGCTGTTGGCGTTCGCTATAAACAAAAGAACAGTGGTTTAAAACTAACTGGACTCACCCGTGCACAGTATGTGAAAACACTTTCTTTAACCGATACCACGGGTGAAGATTTACGTGTTGGTACCTCCATCGGACCATGGTGGCGTATTGTCGGTTTTCAAGTGGGTGTTGATGGGGTACGCAACTCCTATTCCAACGCTGCCGTTACCATGCCTCAAGCCTATGGGGTGGCACCGACCGTCTCGGCGCTGGTCGATTTGCGTATAGCCAGTCTCTCTGCGGTAGCTGGTCCCACTTATTATTTTGGCGATCAACGTCAAGCGGTCGATTGGAATACGACTGCCTATGACTTTCCGGGTTTTGGCGACGAGTTTTATTACAAGATTCGGGCTGGGTTTGATTTATTATTGCTCAATGTCGGTGTCACTTATTCCAATCGCTATACCGCTTATGGTGTCGAACAAATGGTAGGCTTTGGAGTCGGACTCTTTTAAGTTCTGTGACAACATAGGGGGAGTCTGGTCTTAGGATGGGACCTTCAGTTTATCCAGTGCTTGGGATATCAATTTGTCAACATTGTTGGTGATGACTTCATGATGGCACAACGACAACCTGTTGACTTGGAGAGAGCGTAGGATCTGTACAGAATCCAAGAAAGCCGTTTTATCTTTAATGGCCGTCTTAAACAAAATCGGTGTGTTGACTGTACTTTTGACCCCGTTGATCCAGGCATAAAAGGATGTGAGTCCAGCGGACTGGGGCAGGTAAAAGAACAAGTCGGTGACGATAAGGGTTTGACTTGGTTTATGAAAGAAAAGATGTTCTTGGACAATCGGCATCCCTTTGATTTGAATGATCTGAATTTCATTCCATAAATCTACATTTGATTGAAGAACATGTTCAATTTGTAAATCTTCTCTCTTTTTAATCAAGCCTTTGGGGGCGCAGATCCGCGCGTTCGGATTGTTTTCATGCCAACCGCCAACGAACATGTGGTGAAAGCAACTGGGCGCCACGATAAAACAGACCTCTCCAATTTGATCAATGGCTTGTTGTAATTCGGCAGACCAAGGGACCGGAGAGTGTAAAAAGAGTTTGCCGGATTGTAAACGAATGATGGTCATTCGGGTGTTCAACTGAATGAACCCCAAGACGGTTAAGGGGCTGGTGACAGTCCAAAGAGAGTCCTGAATTTGGGTCAACATGTTATGTCCTACGAGCTAGATTGTACGGGATTTTCG
>CAKZLX010000325.1 GCA_937127265.1 uncultured Pseudomonadota bacterium | reverse complement strand
TGTCACGCACCGATCCACCCGCCAGCACCCGTGCCTACACCGGCTCCGCATCCCGCACTTCCCCTACCGTTAATCGAGGGAAAACCGACCGTCATGATTGGGGGCAAACCAGCTGCAACAGCACTCTGTAAATCGGGCCCTTGTACCTTACCGGGTTGTGTTCCAGGCGGTCCAGGAATGATCACCAAAGGGTCGATGACCGTCAAAGTACAAATGATGCCAGCAGCTCGACTCAACGACATGACCGCTCACCCTGCCTGTGTAGCTCCAATTCCTTCACCTGTGGGTAAAGTCATGGGGCCTGGAAATCCGACCGTCATGATTGGGGGCTAATTGCGTTTTAGCCATTTTGAATATTACAATCCCCAATGTCCCCTGTGTATCCAACAACAAATGGGTTTTCATCCCTTGGATCTCCACGTTTTTAAGGGCAACAAAGAGTGGATTGAAGAAGGCAATTTCATCTGCAACCACTGTGGAGCGATCTACCCCGTCATCCGTGGAATTCCAGTGTTGGTACCAGCAGTGGGCACCTACTTACAACAGTACTACCTGCATACATTGTGGGATACCAAAACCACAGGGCATCACTGGCAGTGGCTGAGTGAAGGGGCTGGGGCAAACTCGATCATTGCCATGACCCGATCGTATTTGTCGACCTACATGCACTCACACTATGCGGATCTGGACCCTGACACCCCCAACAGTCCCAATCAAATTGAACACCTTTTGTCCAATACATTGGAAACAGAATGTGCCGAGGGACCGATGCTGGACATTGGATGTTCGGTGGGGCGCAGTACCTTTTGGCTGGCCGAGCAACATGAACGTCCTGTGTTGGGACTGGACTTGAACTTTGCCATGTTGATGCACGCCCAAGATGCCCTTCTTCATAATAAAGTACGTTATGGGCTACGACGCAATGGTGTGGTTTATGATTGGAAAGAATACCCAGTAAGTTTCCAACACCGTCAGTGGGTTGATTTTTGGGTTGCCGATGCCACTTGTTTGCCTTTTGTGAACAACCAAGTCGGTCGGGTCAATACCATGAACGTCTTGGACTGCACCACTTCTCCCACACAATACCTCAAAGAATTGAGTCGGGTCTCCACGGAATGGCAATCTTTTTGTCCCTATGACTGGTCGAGTTCAGTCACTGAATTTGCCCAGTGGCTTGGTGGACACAGTAGTTTTAGCCCTTGGAAAGGCGGTCCCGAAGAGGTAATTCGCTATTTATTGTCACAAGAAAATCAAGATCCGATTCTCTCCAACACCCACATACACCGAGAGATAGAATCATTGTTGTGGAATGTTCGGTTGTATGAACGCTCGACAACCCAATACCAAGTGCATTACATCCATGCTGTACACAAAGACTTTGAACCACGAGCACGCCAATGAACTTTCAACAGCACGTCGAAGAACGATTAGACAACGTCAGCAAAAGTTTGGGACTCACCGCCTTATCCAAAGAAATCTTGAAAATCTTGGCGATGGTGGACTGCAAAGATGACCTCACCGAGGAATTGCGCAAAGCCGATGCCTATGACAGACCGGGTGTTCTCTCTTGGAAAACGCTCGCTGAACAAGTACCTGCCAGCCAAGCCTCCTTACAACCATTGGAACGAGCAGTGCTCACCCTTGCCAACTGGGGACTAGTACAAATCGTTGGACGTGGTCTCCAAGACCCTGTAACACCAGGGCCTTCGGCACTCAGACTGACCTACTGTGGACGGGTTTGTATTGGATTATCACCAACTTTTGGATTGCCCACAGGACAAACGACCCCTGCAAACAAACAGTCTTGGCAAATCGTACACTCCGCCTCCAAAGAGCGCCTGCTACACCACTGTGGAACCTTGAATCCAGCCATGCGTACCCATCACTTGGTCGCCCAAAAAGGAAGCGATGCCGATATTGAACGACTCTGTGGGATGATTGCGGTACACATTTGCTCGTTTGGCATCGCAGTGGTCGATGGTTTTGCCTTGCACAGTTCCTTGAATGCGGACATCATCCACAGTATTTTGACCCGTACCCAAACTGCCAACGCACCCCGTATCTTGATGATGCCCGATCCTACCTTCGTACGTCATACAGCCCAAGCAATCGGAGCAACCTTGCACTGGGTCGAACCACACCCTCACGTTCGCCGTGAACAAGAAGTACTCGATGAAGTGATCTCCAAAGCTTTACTCTCCAATAAATCTGGCTCTGAAGAACGTGACATTTGTGGTGTACCCGATTCATCGATTGCCGAACCCAAACGGTGCAACACCCAGTGGGAAGACCTCATCTTACCCGAAAACGTACAGTTCCAACTGGAACAAGCCCGAAAACACGCTGATTATCGCTTGAATGTGTTGCCAACCATGGATGGTTTCAAAGACCGACAAGTGGGCTATCGACTGTTACTCTCAGGATTGCCGGGCACTGGTAAATCAATGACCGCCGAAGCCCTGGCCACTGCTCTCGATCGACCGTTGGTCAAACTAGACTTGTCCAATGTCCTCAGCAAGTGGTTAGGAGAAACCGAGAAATTAATCGGTCAAATCTTTGATGTCGCCGAGGCTGCTGGGGCAATATTGGTACTCGATGAGGCCGAAGCATTACTCCGACAAAGAAGTAGCAACCAAGGTGGTTCTGGATTGAGCACTGGTGTAGCCTATATTTTGACCCGTTTCGACAGTTACAGTGGAATTTTGGTGGCCACCACCAACCGTATCGAGGACTTGGATGAGGCGTTTTTCCGTCGTTTCGATGACTATGCGGTCTTACCGATACCCGATGCTCCTACACGACAAAACCTGTGGCGTAAAATCATGGGTGATCATGTCGGAGTCGATTATGAACTGTTGGGCACCAATTTTGCTATTTCTGGTGGTTTAATTAAGGGTGCAGCAATTCGAGCACGGGCTTGGGCATTTGGTTTGGACAAACCCCTGACCACGCCGTTTGCCTTGGCGGCTTTGGTTCGAGAATTGGAGAAAAACAACCGCAACAGCAAAGAGGCTAAAGTTCCCCAGTATCGCCGTCAAATCAACATCTTGTTGGATGGTGGGGATTTGTCGAAACTGGACTAAAACGGTATCGATTGCCCATCCCAAGCAAAGAATCCCCCTGTATCTACCGATGTGCAATTGGCGATCACTTGTGAGAGTTCGCGAACTGAACGTTCAGAGGTAAACAGTTTCTTGGGGTCATAGCGGGCGGTAAATGGTTCGGACAGTGTAGTATCCACAGTGCCAGGATGCAAAGACACAATCGCCAGTTCAGGATATTTGCGCATCGCTTCCAAAGAGAGTGTCTTTACGAACATGTTGTGGGCTGTTTTCGAAGCCCGATAAGAATACCACCCACCCAAGCGATTATCGGCAATACTACCTACCCGTGCAGACAGCGAGGCAAAGATTGAACGACCTTGGCGAGGCATTAATGGAATCAAATGCTTACCCAACAGTGCCACCGCAAAAGCATTGATGGCAAATACATCTTGCATAGTCTGGGCATTCAAATGTCGCCAAGTCTTTTCGGGACCAAACTCAGTCGTATGCAGGATACCAATGCAGTTGATGATCAAGTTGGGTTTGATACCATTTGCTTTGAGATAAGAAGCAAGGTTGGCAATGGTTGTTTCCTCTTTCACATCGACCTCCAACCAGTGTACTTTACTACCAGTATCGAGCGACTCTAAGGGGCGTCGGTGAGTTGCCACAATCTTCTCCACCAATGTTGATTGCTCCAATTGGCGAACAAACTCTCTTCCCACACCGCCATTACCACCAATGATGACTGCCTGTATTGGGTCTGTAAATCCGAGCATACTACCTCCTGTGTATACGAAGGTGTAAACGATTCTAAGATACAGGCAAATGTGAGAACCGAAAATCTCAATGCAACCACCTAAGAATGACATCGACCAAAATATCAGACCACACCAACGTCAACTAGCCAAAAAACGGAACAGCATCCACATCACAGAACGAGTCTACACAAACGAAACAACCCCTCTGAAGGAAAAACAAACTGCTCTATCAATCAACCCACAAAGACAAAACAACACTCAAGTTAAAAAAATACCATCACTCAATATACCGTACCAAATATACAAAACGACCGTAGTTTCAAGGATGTGAATGGCGATAGATTCAAAGGATATCGATAGGATAGGAAAGTTCGCTATACTCGTGTATGCGAATCTTGACTAGACAGCGATACCCGAA
>CAKZLX010000324.1 GCA_937127265.1 uncultured Pseudomonadota bacterium | reverse complement strand
TTGTTTGGTTCCGACACCTGCCATGTACAATTCGCCAAGGTGCGCACAGGCCGGAGCATATTGTTTTTTCTTACAACCCCACTCCAAATCGGCAACCGCTTGTCTGGGATTCGAAGATTTTTGTGAAGGGTGACCATTCACGTACCCTTTCGCCCATCCAGAAACGACACAGGCAAGCGCATCCGATTTACAACGTTTTCCCAAGAAGTCCCCAGCCAATTGCAAGTCACTCAAACCTCGATCGTCAGTCCACTTTTCATAGTGACAAGCCTGATAGTACTTCAATTCACAGGCTTTTTCATAAGAGTTGGTTCGTTCCTCTCCCATCAAAATGTTGCCCGGTGTGTTAAAATCACGACGGAAAAGTTTCACCGCATAAATCCGACCTTCTGAGGAGTCTGGCCAAGCAGCAAAGGCTTGTTGGCCGAGGAATAAAAATGTCCAAATCAATGTCAACATACTGTCACCCGTGATGAAATGTCTTTATTTGTTTTGTCTATAGTGTTGTTAATCGGTACTATGGTATAAAGACCAAAATCAATTATCCAATGGATTGTTTATAGTCTAATTTGTTGAACATTTCAAAGCCTCCTTTTATTCACACCCTGTCCCTATTTGTAAAACCCTATTTGCCCAGACATTATGAAATCGATTCTCTTCTCTATTCCCTTCTCTTTATTATCTTGTGAAACCACCCCAAAAGCGGAACCTACAAACACCCCTACCTCGGTAAACACGATCCAAACCATCGACCCGTCGCCTTGGTTACCGGATTCGTTTTCCCCCCCAGACTTCATGACCGATGCCTTACGCCAAGCCTTGACGGATAAAGACTGGCCACTTGCGTTATCGATAATTCCTCGTACTTCTCCAGAAGGAAAAATTCTCGCGACTTGGGTTGCCATCCAACAAAACGATGTATCCTCAGTCACCGATTATATTGAGACAATATCCACATTTGATGGTTTACCGGCTGACTACCAGAATTTTATGTTGGGCACTCTATACTTGGAATTGGACAACAACACCAAAGCCGCACGCTACTTTGCCTTGATCTCTGCCAATAGTCCCTTGCGTATTCAATCCCAGTGGATGCAAGCCCAAGCCGACATCAGTTCGCTAAAGCAGAACACCGACAGCAAAATCGACACCACAGCACTGAACCAGCGCATTGACTCCACATTACAATCACTCTCCACACAAGAACACCCGTTTACAAATGGAGATCGGGTTCTCAAAGCCTTAATCGATCGCAATTCTGACGACGCAAGCAACTATACTTATTACCGTGAACTGTGGGCTTCCTACCCCTATTCAGAACACACCAAAGCCACCCGTGCCAAACTCAAAGCCCTTGAATCCAAAGGAAACAAGTACAAAGCCACCACGGCAGACTGGAACAAACGCAGCACCCAACTGATGCAAGCCTGGCAGTGGAAAAGTTTGATCGCCGAACTGAAACCAATCATCAGCACTCTCCAAATGACCGATGAGGATGCCTGTGCCGTTCGCTATGCCTACGGCCGATCTCATTTCAAAATCAATGCTGTGACCAAAGCCACCCAAATCTTACCCAAAGTTGGAACTGAATGCCAAGGTAAAAATGACGATGTGGGCGCAAAAGCATGGTACTTAATCGGCAAATCATATGAACGAAAGAAAATGTGGGGAGAAGCCGCCAAAGCCTTTCAAAAAATTCCCGAACTCTATCCCGAGCATACGATGGCAGATGATGGCTATGCCTTGGCAGGAATTGGGTACCAAGAAACAGGAGATTTAAGCACTGCACTGTCACTCTGGGAAAAACAAGTCAAAACCTTTCCCGATGGTGACTTGGTTGGAGAGGGTTATTGGAGACTGGCATGGACTTCATTTTTGGAAGGTGACACCAGCAAAGCGATCGCTTGGGCGCAAGAAGCCCAAAAGGTTGTTTCCGCAAGTGGACATCCCTATCAATATTTTGCCTTTCCCTATTGGGAAGCCCGCTGGAAAGTCTATCCATCGAATACCGACCATGGCGTTCAAAACAGTGACCCAAATTTAGTTGCAGAGGGCATTGACCAATGGAAAGCACTGGTTGAACATTACCCTTCAGAATTTTACAGCCTCTTGGCGGCCGCACACCTTTGGGAATTGAAACCCGACTGGATAGCCAAACAACAGTGGACAGCACCAAAAGCCACCGAGGCAACTTGGACAATTCCAGAGGAACTATCCCAGTCAGCCATCCTCACCGACACCACGCAACTGGCACAATTGGGAATGTTTAAAGAAGCTCAAGCCCGCTTTGCTCCAATTCGGAAAGAGTCTACCACCAACTTTGCCATGTATGCCCACTTGGTTGGACAAGACAACTGGAGCATGGGACATGATTTGTTGCACAAATATATCCAAAAGAACCCTCCCCATACTTGGACCGAGAATCAATCGGCGCTGTGGTTACAGTCACACCCCAATCAGTATTGGGACCTACTCAGCAACCACGCCACCAATCACCCCGATGATTACCCCTACGACATTCGAATATTTCATGCCTTGGTTCGCGAAGAATCCAGTTTTAACAAGGACATCGTATCTTGGGCTGGTGCCAAAGGACTCTCTCAACTGATGCCGGCAACCGCCGACCGAGTCGCCGGATGGGTCGGTCTGAGCGTTAACAGTTCCACCATTTTTGATCCCAGCACCAATCTTCGCATTGGCTCCAAATACTTGGGGTATCTACATGGATATTTTAATGGAAACCCATTTTTGGCAGTGGCCGCCTACAATGCGGGAGAAGGTAATGTTGGCAAGTGGCTCAAATCCAAAGGCAATTTGCCCACCGATATGTTTGTTGAATCCATCCCTTTTCGAGAAACCCGTCACTATGTCAAAAGGGTTCTGGGAACCTACCAAACCTATCATTTACTGTATGATCAAAGCAACCAAAACATGCTGTTCACTGATCTGCACACCTTCAATCATCAAGCCAAACCCTAACCAATCATGACACTTTTTCTATTGGGTATGCCCCTTCTCTCTGCCGAACCGTTATTACCCAGTAACATTGCTGAATGGAGTGATTGGGTTCTCCAAGAAAATCCAACCGTCACTTGTATTGACCGAAAAGTAGAAAACTGTTTGTGGTATGGCTCCTTATCTCTAGACCTAAAAACAGATGAAGGTAATTTTACGATTACAGGACATGCCGATGCCATTCAATCAATGAAACTACCCGGTAGCTTGGGTCTATGGCCGGTAAATGTGCAAATCAATCAACATCACGTTGCGGTGATCGATCGCGATGGTATACCAACGATTGAAGTTCCTGCTTCTGAGTTTACTGTACAAGGAACTATTGTTTGGCAGGACATCCCCAAAACACTTCCGATACCCAGTCAATATGGAACGATATCGCTAACCAACAATGGGGTCACCACCAATACCCAAGTGGAACGTACAAATGCACAACAAACGCATCTGGTGCTGACCGATCAACCAATAGAAACCCAACACAGTGAATTGACGGTCAGTCGCCTTTGGACCGATGCAGGAATTCCAACCTTGACCACCCACATTCAAATACAGCAAAGTGGTAACGCCGTAAAGAGGAATCTCGGTCAAATGACCACCGAAAATAGCACCCTGTTGTCCTTACACAGCGAGTTGAGTCATTGGGTGGATGAAGAACAATCATTATGGGTCTATGCTCCCGTTGGCACCCACACCATTGAATACACCGTCGCCTTGTCGCCAAACGACACCACAATTGGTATTCCTGAGACACCCACACAATGGCCAACCATTGAATACTGGGCTATCGATAGCAATATTCAGTTGCGACAAGTACAAATGAAAGGTTTGGTTCCAACCACAGCCCAAAATAGTTTACTCTATGAACCTTGGCAAGAACACCCAACCTATCTTTATGACATCGAAAAGACGGTATCCTTCGATGTTTTATTACGGGGTAACCCAAGACCACCACCCAAAATCACTTTAACCAGAACACTTTGGCCAAAATTGACCACCACTGGATTTTGGATTGAAGACCACATTCAAGGAACGATGACCACCAACCAAGAATTGACCCCACCCGTTTCTTTGCATGTGCAATCCATTCAGCAAGATGGGCAAGGGCAAAGCATTGTGACCCATCAAAATGGTAGCGTCAGTATTCCGATTCGCTCACCAAATCTGTCTCTACGACTATCGGCAGATACAACCGACCCACAGCCGACCTTTGAGCCATGGAATGTTCCTTTTGACAGTGTCCAATTGGAATTGCGCACCCCAACCGGATGGCGATTGGTATACTGGGACGGATTCATTTGGTCGACGTTGTGGGGGATATTGATCAATATAGGTTTGAGCCTCCTCTGCTGGCGACATCGTCAATTAAGCACACTGAACGGTTTGCTGCTCACCATCGGTAGTTCTTTGGGGGGATTAATTGCCCCCGTTGCCACCATAAGTTGGAATCTGATTCACTGGATTCTGGGAAAACGTATGCAGGCAAGTTTGTTTATCTTAACCGTTGGATGGGCATTGTTGGCACTACAAGAATCACAAAAAGTCCCATTTTGGCAAGATGATCCACATACTCAATATGACTATGAGCCGGAAGAATCTTTCTCACGGGTCGCAAAGGTGATCCGCTCCCCACAAAAAGACCTCTATACCCAACAATTTGCCCAACCTGTACAGTTAGGGGTTGGCTTACCCACTTGGCAAGGGAAACAAACCGTACGCAGATGGAACAACGGGCAACCAACCGCAGAAGCAATGACCATTTGGATGCTTACCCCCAATTCTCAACGATGGCTGGCGATTGTTGCAGGACTACTCCTCACATTTTTAGGGTGGAGACGAGCCAATGCCCAGACAATGAACAAAACTATAATGAAAACATTGCTGCTAGTGGGTATTGCTGGGACACTATTGGAAACCAATGCGATGGCTGACACACCTGTTCAAGAGGACAGTTCCAAAACCACCGATACAACACTACCAGCCCCTGAGATAACCAATCTGCTGTTGAACCATCACCATCCCGACAGATGTCAATCCGATTGCCTCAGTATTGGTTTGGCCAACCTCACGATTGATGAAGCAAAGCAAGAAGTACACCTATGGCTGGAAGTACATGCCATCGAAGACAGTATCCTTACACTACCTGGCCCAACGGATCAATGGTCAATTACCGAAGTGCAAATTGAAGGAACCTCGACTTCTGCCATTCGAACTACCCCCACAGGATACGTAGAAGTACTGATTCCAACGGGTGTATCCTCAGTCGATATTGTTGGCCCCTTACAAAACAACTTGCAACTCGATTGGCCAATACACCCGCATAGACTAGATACAAACACTGGCTCTTGGTCAGTACAAGGTATTCAAGACAACGGAATGATCAATGGACAAATCCAACTACTCAACAATCAAGCGTTCACCAGTATTCAGCAACAAAGTCTGGTGACTTGGACCCAACGGTTGGATCTCCAGCAACAGTGGATCATCCACAACACTCTGAAACGACACAATACCGAACATGCCCTCACCGTTCCCCTTACACTGTTGGATAGTGAAAAGATATTGTCTGCCCATCTACGTCAACAAAATGACCTGTGGACCGCACAATTTCCAACGGGTGTTGATACTATTCAATGGACATCTCAATTGCCCATCAGCCAAACCCTCACCTTGGAAAACCCAGAATACACCGAGGCGGTGATGATCAGAGAATGGCAGGTACAGTGTGGAAATCACCTTCACTGTACATTTGAAGGCTTGGCACCCACTTTAGATACAAATACACAAAAGAGCGTTTG
>CAKZLX010000323.1 GCA_937127265.1 uncultured Pseudomonadota bacterium | reverse complement strand
ATGGGGACCGGAAAAACCTATATTGCCGAGGCATTTGCTGGCGAAAGTGGCTTGACTTGTATTAAACTCAAAAACTTTCGTGAGAAATGGGTGGGATCAACGGAAAGTAATTTTGAAAAGATCCTTCAAGTTGTCAAAGCCCTTGGCAACGTGTTGCTTATCATTGATGAGGCCGATCGTTCTTTAAGTGCAGGTGGTGGTGATGGTGGTGTCGATTCGCGGGTAATTGCTAAATTGAAAGAGTTTATGAGTAACACCGCTCATCGAGGACGAATTGTGGTGGTGATGATGACCAATCGTCCAGACAAGATTGACATCGATCTAAAAAGGCCAGGCCGTTTAGACAGCAAGATTCCGTTCTTTCTTCCCGATGATGAAGAAACCTGTCTTGCCATTTTAAAAGCGCAAGTGCGAAAGCATCAGGTTGTCATCGAGCCTGACATAGATTGGGATGGTATTAAGTGGGGTTTGAAAGGGTATACGGCAGCAGAAATAGAGGCGGTATTGTTGGGAGCCGTTCGGTTTGCTGTGCAAGAAACGGACAGTGATTCACCATTGGTGGAAACCACTCACTTGGAAAGGGCTATCGAAGATGTAGTGCCAACCCGAGACTATCATATGATCGAATACATGGAAATGTTAGCGGTATTTGAATCGTCTTCTAAATCAATGCTGCCAGAAAAGTATCGGGATCTAGATGCCCATGCCATTCAAGAAACATTGGATGTGATGCGACGAAGATTGGGATCAAGAGTCTGATCCATTGTTTACCTTGAACGGACATTTTTCTGTTGTGATCGCTGAAAACAAACTCAGTGTAGAAACTTGACAGATGTGTGAAAAGGGGATAGCCCTATATAGTTAGATGATTTTGTGTGATCAAAATGGCACATGTAATGTCATCATTCCTACAGAAATATACTAATGTTTCTGAACTATCATGATGAAGTAAAAATCGGAGTATAGACAATGTACGCAGTAATTGAAGCAGGTGGTGTTCAACACCGTGTTAGCGAAGGTGACGAGATCACTATCCACCATCTCGGAGTGGAGAAAGGTTCTCAAGTTGAATTTGACGTATTGATGGTTGGTGGTGAAAAATCAGTTCAGTTTGGAACACCTGTTGTTGAAGGTGCCAAAGTGGTTGCAGAGGTATTAACCGAGCCAAACAGTACAGATGAAAACGGCAATCGTGTATGGGGATACCGTGGCAAAAAAGTAGACATCTATCGCTACAACCGTCGTCATCGTACCCGTGTTGGGAATGGTTTCCGTGCCAGTTTGACCAAGTTGCGCATCTCTTCGATCGAAGCCTAACAAACATACTGGTTTGATTGCCAGTTTGTGTGGATGTGAGTATCCATAGGGCTGGTAAACCACAACATTATATTATTCATTTAGATTCTGTGTTTCGATTGGAACACACAAGGAGTTAAATCATGGCACATAAGAAAGGTCAAGGTAGTACCAAAAACGGTCGCGATTCAAATGCACAGTATCGTGGTGTAAAAGCACACGATGGCAACAAGGTAACCGCAGGCTCTATTTTGGTTCGTCAGTTGGGCACTAAGTTTCACCCTGGAAAAAATGTTGGTGTTGGTAAAGACTGGACATTGTTCGCGTTGGTTGAAGGCGAAGTCAAGTTTGAAAAGCACAACAACAAACGTCGTATCTCTGTATACCCAATCGCTGAATAATTTCAGTCGACTGATTACAATACGACAGACCAGACATACTTGGTCTATGATCACCAGCCTTCATGATTCATGAGGTTGGTGTTTTTTTATGGTGCGTGGATATGGATATGGTACAACGATTGTATCAAGGAACAGTTAGATTATGCGATTTATAGATGAAGTGAGCATTGTTATCGAAAGTGGCAAAGGCGGAGATGGTTGTGCTTCGTTTTTACGAGATAGACATACCGCTTTTGGTGGCCCGAATGGTGGTGATGGTGGCAAAGGCGGTGACGTTATTTTCACAGCCACCACTCGTCATACGACCCTCTCTAGTTTGCGTACCCGTCCGTTGTGGAAAGCCGATAATGGTGTGCCCGGTAAAAGTCGTTGTTGTGCAGGAGCCAAAGGGGAATCATTGGAAATTTTTGTGCCAGTGGGAACACGAATTTTCAATGTCGAGACGGATGAAGTGATGGCTGATTTGACCACCGATGAAGAAAGTGTAGTCATTGCCCAAGGTGGTCGCGGTGGTTTGGGAAATGTACACTTCAAAACCAGTACAAATCGTGCACCTCGAAAATTTACTTTTGGTAAAGAGGGAGAACGGTTTGCCGTTCGTCTTGAATTGATGGTGATGGCTGATGTTGGTTTGTTGGGCTATCCGAATGCCGGAAAATCTTCTTTTATTGCTCAAGTCTCTGCGGCTCGTCCAAAAGTGGCTGGCTATCCCTTTACCACACTGGCACCCAAACTTGGCGTGGTCGACATGGGGATTGATGGTTCCTATACCATAGCCGATATTCCTGGATTGATTGAAGGTGCCGCTGATGGACATGGTTTGGGACACCAGTTTTTGCGTCACGTACAACGCACCAAGACTTTGTTGCACCTGTTGAGTTTGGGACCTGATGAATCGGTTGATGTGGTGACACGTTATACCAATATTCGAAGCGAATTGGAGAAATATGATCCGGAGTTGGCACAAAAACCAGAAGTAATCGTTTTGACCAAATTGGACTTGGTGGATGAGGAAGAATTGGAGATTGTGCTCGATTTATTGCGTGATGAAGTGGGCAAACGAAAGATTTTGCGTTGCTCTTCTATTACTGGCGACGGTGTTGAAAAGGTGAAGAAGTATGTTTGGCGCAAACTGTTGGGGCATTCCTAATGCTTTGGTTGTGGTTGGCCTGTTCAGGAGAGGTGGAGAAGGTGGTTGAGTCTGAACCCACTTTATTAGAAGCCTCCCAAGAAATTATTTTTGCCTCCACGGAAGCCTTGGGGGCGCATCGTTTACGTTCGGTCTATGAACAAACTGAATATCATGGAGAAGATCTACGCACCCAATCTAAGCAGGTCTTGCAACTGGATTGGCAAGATTGGGATAACTGGCAAGTTACCCAACTGATTGATGGTGAGGTGGTCACCCAAGTCCATCTGATGAATGGAAAATGTTTGGAGCAAGTCGCTGGGAAGTACATTGAACGGTCTGATGGTGAACCGTATCGTATCCAATTGCGCAGTATGTGGAATCAATGGGATGATTTGATGCGGCATTTTGAGCCGACGACGACTTGGCTAGCCAAAGGACAATCGATCATTGAAGAGCGGAAAGTAGAACACTATCAGGCTGATTTTGCCAAGCCCACAAAGAATAACGGTGGTCTCATCCCCAAGTCACTGGCTGCTGAGGTCTGGGTTGATGAGCAAACGGCTGTTCGGTTGGTCGGTAAAGTTGAAGCCAGTTTGATCAAGGGTCCCTATAAAAAAGAAGTCTCTTTATTGGTTGAACGCTCTGAGATTGGTCAAAGTTCAGTTGGAGAGCGATTAGCAGAACAATGGTCTACAATTCAAGTCATCCAAGAATAATGTTGATCAACATTTCGTAGTGTAACAAGGGTGACAAGGTATCTTGAAATGGATACAGTGCAGTAGAAATATATTATCGATGGAGTCTATTATCGAACTCGAACAATTGACCAGCGTGGTGTGTCAAGCCATCGCCGAGAACAAAGGAAGCAACATTGCGGTGTTGGATGTGGAAGATGTATCCCCAGTCGGAGAACGTTTGGTGCTTTGTACTGCCAGTGCAACTCGTCAAGTGCGTGCGATTGCCGATTCTATTTTGTTAACCTTGAAAAAACAACACAACCAGTTGCCCTATGGTGTGGAAGGTCGTGGTGTTGATGTTTGGGTGCTATTGGACTACGGTTCATTGGTGGTACACATTTTCCAACCCGAAACCAGAGAGTATTATGACTTGGACGGGTTGTGGATGGAGGCTCCTCGTTTACCCCTCAGCAACTTCGGTGTGGATGAAGCCAGTTTGAACAGTTCCAACGAAGAAGACTCCTCTGAAGAAGACTCCTCTGATTGGGAATGAATGTTGAGATAGTGCGGGTCGCCAAGGGTCGGGTCAAATGGTCTGATGCAGGCTCTCAAGAATACCTCAAACGTATCCATCTTTGGAAGGTGACTGAAACCACCATCAAACCTGTTCATCGTGGTGAGGTTGTCGAACGTCGTGCCAGTGAATCTGAGGATGTGCGCAAGCGTCTGAAACCGACCGATCGGGTGATTGTCTTGGATGAACGTGGAGAGCAAGTGTCCTCGGAAACCTTTGCCGACTGGATGCAAACCTCGATGAATGAGGGTATCAAACGGGTGGTCTTTGTGATTGGTGGACCCTTTGGGCATGACCCTTCATTGCGTCAAGAGGCCTGGAAAGTCTTGGGTTTTTCCCCCTTGGTACTGAACCACGAATTAGTAAGAGTGGTGCTTTCGGAGCAACTGTATCGTGCGAGTACTATTATTTTAGGCGGATCCTACCATCATTAAAAGTGGATTTGCGGTGTCGTATTCTTTGTCTGACTTTGTGATAGTTCAGTCGGATACAGAAGTATCCCTCCTTCACGATCCCTTTGTCATACTTTGAAT
>CAKZLX010000322.1 GCA_937127265.1 uncultured Pseudomonadota bacterium | reverse complement strand
TGAGATCATGGTGTCTCAAACCCTGACCTCCGTTGGTAAAGAATACATTATACCGGAAACAGGACTACTTCCCGGAGGTTTGGATCCCACCCAAGTACTCCAAGTCAGCCCCACCAAACTATTTGTGGCGGGTGTACTTCCTGGATTGTTTATCGCTGGGATGTTGGCACTCTATACCCTCTATCAAACCCGTCCCACTCGAAAAGACATTGACATCGTCATCCCTGAAATTGAGGGTAGCTATTGGGAAAACCTAGGTAGAGAAATCAAACGTTCATTTCTCTCCATCATGCTTCCCGTTTTGATTCTTGGTGGTATTTACGGTATTTTGGGGCCACTCAAGTTCACTGTGACCGAAGCTGCTGCTGTGGCCGTGGTCTATGCTTTGGTTGTCGAATTGCTGTTTCATCGAGAGTTAAAAATTACCAAACTTCCCGAAGTACTCAGTAAGTCTGGGGTAATGATGGGATCGCTCTTTCTGATTATCGTACTGGCGATTGCCTTCAATAAGTTCTTGGCCGAACAATACATCCCACAAAATGCCGCTGCCTGGATTCAAGCCCACGTCAACGCAAAATGGCAATTTCTCATCTTGGTCAACATTTTCTTGTTGGGTCTGGGATGTGTAATGGACATCATCTCGGCAATTTTAATTGTCGCTCCCTTGTTGGCTCCGATTGCCCTTTCCTATGGGATTCATCCCCTACACTTTGGGATCATGTTCATCGTCAACTTGGAATTGGGGTATTTAACACCGCCACTGGGCATCAACCTATTTGTATCCTCCACAGTGTTCAAACGCCCTGTGATTGATGTGATGAAAGGCTCCTTGCCATTTTTGCTGCTGATGGTCTTCTGTTTGGCAGTAATCGTGATGTTCCCATTTTTATCCTTGGCATTGATCTAGTCCGATAGAATATAAACCCCCAATCTGATATACAGTGAATACAGTCTGCATGGAACAGAAGGAGAAGCAATGAAAGTGTTATGGACAAAATCAGATGACGGCACCAAACTGCGGTTGGGACGTTGGAATGACGAAGGCGAAAAGAATCTTCTCTTGGTTCATGGTTTGGCAGAACACTTGGGACGATACCAACATGTCGGCGAGTACTTTGCAGAACAAGGTTGGCGTGTCACCGCCCTCGAATTTCGTGGTCACGGCGAAAGTGAAGGCAAACGTGGTCACACAACCTCTTGGATGAAATACTGTGAAGACCTCAAAGCAGCCATGAGTGCTGTTGGTGGTCCGATGGTGGTGGTTTCCCATTCAATGGGAGGGTTAATCACCTTTTGGTCGATGATGCATTCCTTGGCTCCCCCAGTCAAAGCCTTTGCCATCAGCAATCCCTTGCTTGGCTTGTTCGACCAGCCCTCTCCGATTACCGTCATGTTGGGCAAAGTTTTAGCCAAAGTGGCTCCCAAAATGGTACTACCCGGGCAAGATGTCAATTCTCAATGGCTTTCACATGACCCCGAAGTGGAAAAAGCCTACTTGGCTGATCCAATGGTATTCACTGACATTACTGCCGGTTGGGGTGCCTCCATGCTCAAAGCACTCGATGACGTGCATGCTTATGCCCCCAAATATACCCACACTGTTCGATTGATGCTCGGTGGGGATGACCGAATCTGCGATCCCGATGCTGGACGAAAGTTGGCCAAGAACTTTGGCACCCAAGGCGGTGGCACGATCGAAGTGGTCGAATATCCCAAATGTTATCACGAACTCTTCAATGAAGTCGAAAAATACGAAATCCTTGAAGCCACCAACACTTGGCTAAATGAACAATGGAACAAAGCATGAGCCAAGCCAAACTGATTGAGATTCTCAAAGAAAAATCTGTTAAAATCGGAACCTTCACCCTTGCTAGTGGTAAGGAAAGCAACTTTTACGTAGATGCCCGTCAAACCACCCTCTCAAGTGAAGGTGCGTTGGTGATTGCCGATCTCATTTTGGAACACCTCGATCCCAATGTGGTAGGAATTGGTGGTCCGGTTACTGGAGCGATCCCAATCGTGGGCGCAACGATTTTACGGGCTCAACAACAGGGACGTTCTCTCAATGGTTTCATGGTACGTAAAGAGCGCAAGGGACACGGCACTGGCAACATGGTGGAAGGTCTCGGTGGACTACCCAAGGGAAGCAAAGTCTGCATGGTTGAGGACACCGTGACCACGGCTGGTTCACTGGTTAAGGCCATCCGATTTGTGGAAGAAGCCGGTTTGGAAGTCGTACAGTGCATTGCGATTGTTGATCGAGAAGAAGGGGCCGCAGAAACCATGACCGATGCTGGCTTTACCTTGCTCAGTTTGACCACCAAAACGGAACTGATGGCATAATCAAAAGCACGACTTACTCTCCAACGTACCCTAGGGTGCGTAAATCCTCGATAAAAGTTCGGTTGGTTTGATTGGTCTGTCCATCGGCGATACCTTGTGGATGAGTCTGTTGCCAAACGGTCAAGTGCTCTTGAAGTGACGTCGTGAGATCGTTGTCTTGTATAGGACGTATTTCTTGGGGATCTTCACGCAAAGCAAACGTATGGGTCACCGGTGTACCCAGATAAAAGTTTCGATTGCGAATGGTCATTGGATAATCGACAATTAATTTCTGCTGACTGGTGGTGATCAAAGCCAAATCCCCATCTCGTTGAGCAACTGCTACGACATCCTTCTGCCCTTTGGCATACCGCTCCCACTGACTAGACCAACCAGCATCAATACCTACAGAGTCCGTGATCCAATCGGCTATCGCATCCAATGAGAACAATGCACCTACTTTTCCTTGCTGTTCTCCATGTTCATCTGTCCAACCATACATCACCAACGGTACATGAATCAATTCTTGGTAGAGTCCAGACTTGTGACCAATTTCCTGATGCTCACCAATCATTTCACCGTGATCAGAAGTCATCACGATGCGCCCATTGGGAAATCGTTCCAAAAATGCCTCGATAACCTGTCCCCTACGGTGGTCGGTGGCTTCGATAACCCCTTTGTACAATGTTCGATACAATTCAATATACCGAGGAGAGCGATGTAAATACTTGTGCCCCAACCCACCGTTTGGAGAGAGACGTGAACGCTTTACGCCATAGTTTTCCAATCGTTCTTCGGTAGGTTCTACTGGTTGATGAGGACCAAAAAAGTGTACATAAAAGAAATGGGAGTCCCCTGTGTCAACAGTCGTCAATAGTTCCTGACTTCGGATAACCAGTTCGGTATCACCCATATACTCCCAAGTCTCAAAACCTCTTTGAAACCCCAAATCCCTTTTTAAAAAACGATTGGCAAACAATCCGTGGGTTT
>CAKZLX010000321.1 GCA_937127265.1 uncultured Pseudomonadota bacterium | reverse complement strand
ACCGTTTGCAAGCCATCCAACAAGATTTGGCGGAGGTCGAAGGACAATTGTCGAGGTTGTCCCAACGGTTCCGTCAAGATAATGCCTTGATTGAACTCAGCAGTATTCAATCTACCTTGGCACCCACTGACCAAATGGTTTTGTACAGTGTGATTTCACCTGACCCACAACAACCAACACTGCAAACCCTAGTTGCTTTTGTAGTGACAGCGGAAAAGGTTAGCATGACCAATTTGGGGGCATTGGGCGATATTCCTGAACGTATTCAAGCACTCCGTCAAACCAGGTCATCGATTTTGGCACAGGATGTGTATTTGAGATTGGTTGACCCACTGGGGTTGGAGCAGAGTGGTCAGTGGATAGTGGTGCCTGATGGTCCCTTGCATTTGGTGCCCGTTGATTTGTTGAAGCCCAATGCCAATACCTATCTCATCGATAAGGTTCAGGTCTCCTATCGTACAACGGGGCGTGATCAACTCGATCAAACTGGTGTGAAGTCTATTCAATCGTTATCGGCATCCAGCGTCACAGTGATTGCCAATCCACAGTTTCCAGATGATTGGAATCCCTTACCCAACACAGCCATTGAAGCTCAACTGATTCAGCAAATTGCTCCACAGTCTTCGGTATATTTGGGAGAGGATGCCTCTTTGAGTACCATTCGCAATATCCAAAGTCCGACCATTTTACATGTGGCTACCCATGGGTTTGTCGAGGATGACGATCCAATGGATAGTTCCGATGATAGTCCAATGGTTCGAGCGGGGTTGGTATTGTCCAGTCCTACGGGGAACGGGTATTTACGTGCCGCTGAAGTAGGGATGCTCAACCTAGATAGAACCCAATTGGTAGTTCTCTCGGCCTGTGAGTCTGGATTGGGGGTGTCGAGTGCTGGCGATGGGGTCTATGGATTGCGTAGGGCTTTGAAAGTGGCTGGTGCCCAAAGACAACTACTCTCCCTATGGCCGATTTCTGATGAGGGAACCAAAACCTTTATGACGATGTTTTATCAGTATCTTGCCGAGAATCCTGATCCAACGATGGCCTTGCGAAACACTCAAATGGCGATGAAAGATTCTGAACGATGGAGTAACCCCGTATTTTGGGCAGGGTTTATTTTGGTGGAATAAACAGTTTTGGTCTAAAAACAATCTGCGCAAGCCCAAACATCCACCGATAGTTCATACACCAATGTCCAAGGCATGTAACTGACAGTGGTAAAAATCCAAGTGCTTGTGTTGGTCTCCATCATCCCGTGATGTTCGCCTTCTGCGATACGCTGTAATAGGTCTGTGGGTGGTTGGGATACTGCGATGTCAGACCTGTTCATGGTATAGAGTAGGGTGCCGTCGTTGTGAACCAAACTTTGAGATTGTAAAAATGCAAAGTCTGTTTTTGCCAACCAGGTCTGGATGGTTGTGAGGTCGATATCCATTCCAACAACACCTTTGTTTTCTTCCTTTGCATCCATAAAGCTTCTAGAACAAGACAGCATTGTATTGGAAGTAATGTAATCTTTATAGAGCGTGGTACAAGTAGTTCTTTTGTGGTTAGCATGTACATACCAAGGGCGTTGTCGAGGGTCAAAGTCATCAGAAAAATGAGATGTGCCCGGATAATGCATAAAGGTTCCATCTTCAAAACCAATGTAAGCCCATTCGATGGTGTTCGGTTCACCGGAGAGTAATGATTCAGTGGCTGAATTGATCTCTTTGGTACTGTCTATACCATAAAATGCTTTCATCAGCGGTTGATACAGAGATGTGAGCGAATAGGTGGATGGACTGTCTGCAAATACACACAGAGGGGAGGCAAGGTGGACCCAAGTGTGTTCATAGCCCGGTAACGCTTGTCTTTGTGTCACTTTGGGAATGGTATGTGGTTCCGAACAAAGCGTATCGACTGTACTAGAGGGAGGAGAGCCTAAGGTACCCGTGCGCAGTTCATCTTCTACAATCGAAGTCAAGACATCTATTCTTTCTTGAATCAACAACATCTGACCTTCAATTTGCTGTGCATCTTGGCTGATGGCATTGAGCATTGCGGCACTTTGTTGTCGATGTAAAACAGACAGTCGTTCTTTCTCCACCGAACGTTGTAGGGAATGTAAGGAAAGACTCAGGCTCAAGATGATGATTCCAGCCATCACGTTTCCAATCAGCAAAGGTTTATCTCTTAATTGACGCCATACTTTTTGGATTTTGGGTTCAGGCAAGGCAACTACGGATTGGTCTTGAATATACCTCCTCGAATCATAGGCGGGCACCTGCATCGAGGGGTATCGGTCAATTGGTTCAAATGCTGTGGCTCGTCGAATGATCGCTTTGAGTCGTGGGTCAATGCCTTTGGTGTGTTTGGAAAAGAGACTTTCGTCCCAAGTGCCTTGTTTTGCTTTGGTCAGTAGTTCCTCTTTTGTAGTGGCAGGGCGTGCGCGTTCAAAAGTGGCGAGTTCGTACAACATGTAACCAATCGGAAATTGATCTGATGCTTGGCACAAAGTGTTTTGTTTACCCCGAGCCTGTTCTGGGGGCATGTAGGTAAGGGTACCAACGATCTCACCAACTTCAGTTTCGACCTTGACCCCTTCAATATCAATTTTAGCACACGCCTGCTCTTGCTCCTCTGTGTCAGAATGAGCATCGATTGTGGTTGCCACACCCCAGTCCATGACGTATACATCTTCGAATCGTCCCAACATGATGTTGTCTGGCTTGATATCACGGTGAACGATACCTTTGGCGTGGGCGTAATGAAGGGCATCACAGACATGGATCAGTACTTCGATGCGGTTGTGCAATCCATGTCGATGTTCTTGAAACTGTTCGCTACCAATCGCACTCTGACACTCTTGAAGAAATGTTTTGAAAGAGATGCCATCAATTTGTTGCATCACCAAGGTGGGGTTGTGACTGGCATCAAATTCAATGCTGTAAACGGGAACGATGGATGGATGGTTCAGTTGTGCGGTGATTTGGGCTTCTCTATAAAAATATTGCCACTCTGCAGAGTTGGAGGCGATATTGTCTCGCAATGATTTAATCGCTACCCGTCGATGCAATAAAACGTCATATCCTGCATGGACCACTCCCATGCCCCCTTTGCCGAGTTCTTCTTGGATGGTATAGCGTTCACTGTCCAGTTTTGGGGGGTCTTTTTGAATCGTGACCGTTCCATGCTTCGAAGCATCACTATCCAGTGATTGGGTCTTTAATGACAACGTGCGGGTCGTCTGGGACATGGTATTGGTTTCAGTAGGGTCGTTGCTCATTGTCTTTATTCGCTGCGAATCTCAATCCAATCTTCTTCCAATCG
>CAKZLX010000320.1 GCA_937127265.1 uncultured Pseudomonadota bacterium | reverse complement strand
GAACCTGGTCTTTACGTTCGGATGAATTGTTCTTGGAAATGATTGTTGAACCACGTATGTGGTCGCAAAAAGTTTGTGTAAACCTAGTGAGTACGGTTGTGATGACCGATGGATGTGTGGACGTGACTGTGGAGACGATGGCAGATGAGTCTTGGCTATCGGTTCCGGTGCATGCTGGTGTGGGGGAATTGACTTTTCAAGTGCGGATACAAAATGGGGTTGTGAAAGTTCCTCATCGTGGTTTGGATGGATTTGTGGAAGGCATCTTAAAACCCAGTAGTATTCCAGCGGATGATTTTACTTCTTTTCGTCAACAGACGGACTTGTCGATTCAAGCCAAACGGAAAGCTTGGGAGCAGGGGGCTTTTTCCCTACAAAATGCAGAGGGTGATATCAAAGGTGCTTTGGTGTTTGAATCATCAAGTGTACGAATATTGGTATTTGATAGGCACTGGTTAACACCCAATGTCCAATATGCATCGATGATTACAGAAGGTATGGATTGGATTGTGTCTTTTGATACGGAGCCCCAGTTTTTTGACGAACAAACCTATATTCGAATTCATTTGTTGGATGAAGAAGTGACAGTACCCCAAGGTCCAGTACGCCAAGCCAATGATATCACCTATCGTTTGGTTTCCGATCCCCCTGATTTTACGACTTTGGAGCAGTTCAAACAACAGGAAATAGCCCGTAGCCACCACGAAGAGCAGGTGTTGTTACAAGATGCCATTGCCCAATTACAATCGAGAGTTGCCACCGCGGAATCTTGTATGCAATGGAAGGCTTCTGGCCCATTTTGGATCGGGTATGAAGTGAGCACTCAGTGGGAGAATGGGGTCTGCACCTTTACTATTGCTCCAGAAGTGCTACAATATCGACGAACATTTGAGGGAACTTTGTCCACGAATGGACCTATGGAATAACAGGAGCAGGTCATGGCAAACATTCAGTTTCAATCGATTGTGAAGCAGTTCATCAATCCAAAAGGGGAAACCACAACGGTGTTAAATGGGATTGATTTGGCGATTCAGGATGGTGAGTTCGTGGTG
The DNA here is from genome assembly GCA_937127265.1 of uncultured Pseudomonadota bacterium. Lineage (GTDB taxonomy): Bacteria > Myxococcota_A > UBA796 > UBA796 > UBA796 > CAJWHX01. The sequence continues at coordinate 2,407 of CAKZLX010000320.1, read as the reverse complement.
TTAGTTGGTCCCTCAGGGTGTGGAAAGTCTACCTTGTTAAAATGTTTGGTTGGTTTAACCCCAGTCACATCAGGTGATATCCATGTGGGTGAAAAAAATGTCACCACGTTACCGCCCTCAGAAAGAGACATTGCCCTTGTGTTTCAATCCTATGCCTTGTACCCTCACATGACCGTAGCAGAAAACATGGGTTTTGCCCTCAAGATGGCCAAGGTTTCTAAAGAAGAACGAGAACGGAAGGTGCGAGAGGTTGCCGAACTCTTGGGCTTGGTAGACTTGTTGGAACGTTATCCCAAGGAAATGTCCGGTGGGCAACGACAACGCGTTGCGATTGGACGCGCGATTGTGAGGCGGCCGAAAGTATTTTGCTTTGATGAACCCTTGTCCAATTTGGATGCCAATTTGAGAAACCAGTTGCGGTTGGAATTGAAAAAATTGCATGCCCAACTTCAGACTACGATGGTCTATGTCACCCATGATCAGGTGGAAGCCATGACCTTAGCCGATCGCATTGTGGTGCTCAATCAAGGCGTTCCACAGCAGGTTGGCACACCTGATGAACTGTATACAGACCCAGATAATTTGTTTGTGGCGGGCTTTATTGGTTCACCATCCATGAACTTTTTTCGCCAGCAAGAAGAGGGGAAAGTGGTTGGTGTACGACCACACCAAGTTCGATTGGGCAGTGGCACACTACAAGGCGATGTTGTTGCTATTGAGCGACTTGGATTTGAGTCCTTGGTGCATCTCAAAGTCGGTGATGAGTCTTGCCAAGCCCGTGTTGAATCTGCTCAAGGCATCCCAACGGTTGGAGAGCCGGTTTCGCTTCATTTTATGAACCCCTTGTATTTTGATGCCCAAACTGAACAACGGATTCGCTAGTTGAATGTCGGCTCAATCAACCCGAGAGGTTTGCCTTTTGTTGATTGAGCATGGCTAGGATTTCAGCCGGTGTGCTGTGTTGTTCAGCGGTTTTGTTGCTGTGTTTCCACAACAACGCGCCACCTTTGGCAAAGAGGGCTTCACCACCTTGTTGCCAGATATCGCCTTGATTGCTTCCTTGTTTGGTCCCCTTTTTGGTGAGGGCCAAGCCGGCTTTTAATGTACCCAGGCCAATCCCAAAACCACGATGCATGTTCATTAGGTCGTAGGTGGCTCTCTTTTCATCCGTGTATACTGGGTAGGGAATGGCAAACTGTTCCACAAAATCTTGTGCCATCAAGTGAGTGCCATTGCCAATTGCAACCACATCAACACCGATATCGACTAGTGTTGGATAAATACTTTTCAATTGAGCAGCCTGCTCACGACAAAACATTCAACCATAGTGGCGAAGCCAAGTGATGAACACAGCTTGGTTTTGCCATAAACTAGAAAACAAAACAGACTGCCCTTCAATCGTTTCAATTGTTGGGACAGTCTGTCTATGTGGCATCGTATTGTCTGTCTTTGATTAAAGATACAGTATCAGATGTCAGTATGTAATCTGATTAAACAGTTTTCTTTTTGATTCGAGGGTCTGCTTCACGACCAGTACGAAACTCTGGGCGACCGTCGCTTTTGGTGTACCCCAATTCCTTTTCCAACTTTTCGGTGTTTTTACCTTTGGCTTGGAACTGACGAATCTTTCTTTCAAGACGTTTGCTATGTTGATTTTGGCGGATTGCCTTAAGTTTTTTTGCGTTTGCAGCCATTGCTGAACTCCTCGGAGCGATGTAAAGATATAAATTTAATTTGAACAATCGAAATCTTTATTAACCTATCTAGTGAAAAGTTTCAAGTACCAGTCCAAATTTTCGTGATATGCTCGTGTGATAGGGGGTGTCGAGAACTTATTCATTGCCAATATTGATGTCGGATACCGATACAGCATCGACCAGTCCACGGGCGGTTCCTTGTTGTGGGTTGACCGTTAAAGAACCGTTGTCAATGGCAATCTCGCCAGTTTCTCCTTTGCCCAAACTGGTATTGAGTTGAAAAGAGGAAGCCAAGAGTTGTGCAAATTTCATGGCGATTTGATTTGATGTGGCTTCAAAGTCCATTTGGTTACTACCGTTAGCGGCTCCGGCAAGTGTTAAACTGGCATCTCCAGCCGAAACGGTTCCATTGCTGAGACTAGCATTTCCTTGTGCCCGCAAGGTACTGAAATCAACGGGATTGTCCATGGAACTTTCGTTACTTTCTGGCATGTTAGCCACCGCAGACGCATAGTCTCCAATAGAGTGTAGTTTCTGACCATCAAGTCCGACACCTTCATTGATATTTTCAGAGATTCCCATATCAAACCAACCACGAACATCGGCATTGAGTTCACCATCTTTGACGTATCCACCTTTGACACTGGTGAACAAGGCGGTATCGAGGGCCTTGTTGGCTTCAATGCGAGAACCATCTTGTATCTGATTGT
>CAKZLX010000319.1 GCA_937127265.1 uncultured Pseudomonadota bacterium | reverse complement strand
TACATCAATAAAAGTGGAATAGATAAATGAAAACTTTATGTCTGATAGATACTGAAAAAGCAATATTGAACAATGTAATTAGGCTGAATCTCCATCCTTACACATTATGTGACAATTGCAAATATTTTGAAAATGATGCTGTTGATTGTGCTCTTGCAAAACCATGCGTCACAACAGAATGTGAAAATTTTGTCTTCAATAATCTTAATGAAATGTATATTATATTAAAAAAAACAAATAGACAGACCAATGAAAAAGAACATCATCGCAAAGCCAACTCGAATTCCAAATTCTGAAGGATCATCATGGGCTACCATTTTCCGAAACAAGCCAGGTTGCCACCATTGCAGAATGCGTAACAAAGAGGCTCCAGCAGTGGCGATGAGTACTAAGGTCAATAACAAGACAAAGCCCAAGATGGTGTCACTGACATCGCCATCGGCAACTTTGTGAATTTCAATCCCTGATAATAGGAAAATGGTTACCAACTCTCCCATCGCAGCAAAGGCAATCATGTTTTTACCGAGGGCAGTGTCTCCCAGTTCCATTTCTCGGACCACTGCTAACAATAGTGGAACCGAAGTGGCTCCAATCGCAAGCCCCATCCAAGTACCCCATCCAAGAGCATGTGAGATACTCATCGAGCAGACGAAGGCCAATGTGGACACGATAAACGGAAGAATCAGTTCTTTGAGACGGTTTTCAATTTCTCGAAAGTCAATTTCCAATCCAGCCAAAAACAAAAAGAAGGCAAACCCTAAGTCAGAGAGAAACCGGATGAATTGATCGTTGGGATTGTTAATAAATCCAAACCCGCTTCCACCGATAATGAAACCATAGAGAATCTCTGCTACCGCCATGGGAATGGCAATTCGTTGGGCAAACGAAGGCATTGCAATCGCTCCAAGGGTCATCAAGACCAGTGTAAATGCCGCTGAACCACCAAGTCCTTGTACCCCAGATGCCGCGTGCTGTGCAGCTTCCACAGCATGGGCGGTTTGTTCCACGGTTTCATGGCTTGGCTCTACCCCAAATGCTGGTAATAGACCGAAGAGTAGTCCCCATAACAATACGATTAGAAAAGGTGCCATCTTATTTTCCTGCCGTTTGCCAAGGTACAAAAAGAATCGAAGTGTTCGGGCAAGAGCGAATTTCATGAAACAAATGTAGTGAAATGTCGGGGTTGGCAAAGGTTGAACGTTGATGCTCCGAATAGCCGACAATCAATAAGTCGAAATCTTTGGCATGTTTGATGATTTCACGAATGGGATTTCCTTCTGTCGAGGTCTTGATGAGGTTGATGCCGTGTGAATTGGCCATGTGGGTTAATTCGGTGGGAACCTGTTCAATCTCCTTGCGACCTTCTTGATCGATGTTGGGTGGAAAGACATTCAAGAGGGTGAGTTCAGCTTTGAATTGTCGAGCGACATCCATGGCGGTTGCCCCAATTACATTCATGGCTTTCGGATTGGCAACACAGATCAGAATCCGTTTGATATTGTCTGTGTCATTGTTGACCCAAAATGGGAGTTGCGTTTTGAACATGAGGTTCATAATTTTTGATTGTCGAATACCCCATCGGGCAAACCATGAGATCGGTTTCGGTGGCAAAAATATCATACCAATGTCATGTTCTGCTAAATAAGACCGAATCTCAGCCTCGCTTTTGATGAGGGGATTAAGGGTGTCGAAAGCGATGCTGTAGTCTCCATTAACTTCGGTATGCGCCACCAACTGGGCGATGAAGTCGGGATCATGTTCTCCATCGATCACACCAATATGTTTTCCATATTGAGAGGGGAATAAAATCTGTCCACCCTGTAAAAAAGAGAGTTCTCTGTCCAGCACTTCTGGTTCACCAACCACCACAACCTCATCTCCGGCTCGGATGAATGTATTACCGTGAGGCACAATTAATTCTCCGTTTCGATATATTGCGGCGATAATCCAAGTTTGTGGATTGAGTTCTTTTAGGGTTTTACCACGTGCAGCACTGGAGTTTAGAATGGTGACTTGGCGGATTTCACCCCTTTCTTGACCAATGTTTTGGGCGCTCATCGTTCCTCGAAAGAGACTAGACAGACGGTTAGAGAGTAACTTTTCGGCATTGAGTAAGGTTACACCCTCAAATGGACAGGTGGTCTCAATCGTATTTTGTACCACAAAGATGGTTTCAATGGCGTATTCTTCTTTGGCGAGACGAACCACTTCTTGGTTCATTTTGTCAGAGGTGGTCAAGACTGCCAATATGGTGGATGGAACAAGATTACATTCCTCTAATACCAGTCGTGATGAGGGATTGTCGCAGATTTTGGTAACCTTTCGATCTCCCCAGATGTCTGGTATTTGGCTCAATCGATCCATGTTGTCATCAATGACAGTTACATGCCAATTGTCAGGAATGTTCTGGAATACATAGATTCCGATACCATCTAGTCCAATGAGAACCAATTGTCGTTGGGGTGTGGTGGACATGAAAACTCCAAAATAAAAATCGACTTTAATTCTATTCACAATATCCCATTCGAGAACAGCATGACTGTTTTAGGGAGCGAAAAGTGCATTCATGGCATTTTGTACTGGTGCCGGTTGGTTGGTGGAGAGTTGTTGAACTCTTTGCTTGGGAAGAAGTGCTATCAAGCTTGGGTATTGTTGTAATGATTGACAAAATTGCACTTTAACATTGGTGTTGGGATGTCGAAAAACATGTAAGAGAGCATATTGTAAGTCTTCGGTGGGGGCTTTGGCGAATTCTGACAGACAGAAATTGAGTTCCTGCAATTCGATGCCAGTATTTTTACTGCGTTGTACACAGAACTGTTTAATCTCTGTAGTACAGGTTTTCTGCATAGAGAGGGCTTCCTGAGATGGTGCATCGGATAACAATGTTTTGGTTAAATCAGCAATCCGTTGACAAGAAAATTCTTGAATGGTTTCACCATCGGAAGAGTAGGGTGTAGCAACGGTTGCTTTGGTCTCCAATTCCACAGGCTTTTCTTCTGGCTCTAATGGCTCTAGAGACCATTGTAAGATACCGTCAGTCAGTGTGGGTTCTCCAAAAGACTCGGTAAATACTGTGGTATAGGCTTGGGCTTTTGTATTGTCTAATTCTGGATGAACAACAATTTGTTGGTAGATTTCGCGCATGTGTAGTATCGAGAGGGTATCCAGGGCTTTCGGTTCTTCTTTCATCCCATCGCCCATGAAGTTTTTGAACGTTTGCAAGTCTCTGGTACTTCCCAATCTAGCGTCGGGAGTATAGGGAATCGGCTTGCCGTGATGGGTTTGGTACCAAAAGTAGCGAGAGGTTTCCATTCCGGTACCGACTTCGGCGGGGAGGTCTAAAACCCCACGAGTATCATTGTCAGAAAGGGTATAGGCGCTAGAAATCTGGGCATCAGAGTTGGGTAGAGGCCATTGTGCACTTGACCCCCACAGTGATTCGGTAGTAATGAATATCAGTGGACAAAGAAAGAACCATTTGTGATCGATTCTTTTCCCTAGATCGCGCCAACCAATCAGTCCCAAAACGACACAAATGACTTGACCACCGACCGAGAGGCGCAAGGGATGAGTGATGGCAATTTGTGGGAGAACTTGTCGAATCCAGTCAAAAGGCAAAGAGATCATTTGGTTGTCCAAGTAGACCCAATTCTCATTCCACCACAAGAAATTACCCAGTCCCATCAGCAGTGAAAAGATCATCGCCCCCAGCCAAAGACGGAGATGACTATGACGTAGACCTGCCCAAATGGCCATCGGTAATAAACTCCACCGTAAATAAGCTGTATGTACAAAGGGCTCACCATATTTTTCGCGCAGATTGACTGATTGAAACTCCCCCCACATCCAATAAATTTTGGGGTCAACCGCATTGTGTCTCAACAACTGTTCGTGGAGTGAGTTGTCTCGCATCACCAACCGAGAGTCACTTTGGATCGACATCCAAAAAGCCCAAGCATAGGGAGATGCCACCACGATTGCAATCAAGGCAGCGGATACTGCTCCTTTCAACAATCCGAATGTCTGTGGTTTTTCTTGGCGAGACTGTCCAATGATACGACCCAGAATTAACCAAATCAACAACAATCCAAACGCCAATCCATAATAGAAGGTGGCGGCAATGGTGAGACCTTGAAATATGCCCAACCCAATCCATTCTTTCCAGGTATTGTGCTTGGTGGCTCTTTCCGTCATCCAAAGTGCACAAATACCCCATTGGATAGCACAGACCTCAGAGATTCCGTTGCTCAATTCACAGAGTAGAAAGGGGAGGGTCATCGTTGCCCATCCAGCAATCCAGCCTAACCAAGGAGAATCATCGGCATCGAGCCACTCTTTTATCAAAGATTGTGTGGCAAAACCAGCAATGGCTAGTCGTCCCAGTAGGACAAGGTTGTATCCCACGGCTGCACCGAAGATAGCGGTGAACGGCAAGGCACTGACGGCCCCTGGTGTATCGATATAATAGATTGTTCCTCCAGCCGGTGCTCCAATTAATGGGGTTTCCAAAGGAAGCGTTCCCGATAGCAACGATTGAAAAACAAACCAATAGCCCCAGGCGTGATTCCAAACATCGATTGCTGGATCGCCAATTAATTTTTGGTGGGGCAGTAGACTACTGGGAAAACAAAGGATGATCGCACACCCAAACCAGATGGCTAAGCGTTTGCCGACGGGTTTCCAATGCCATGCAGTTGTATCCACGTTGGGTCACCGCTCAAACTGGGGGCCTTCCGTTCCTTGTGCTTGTGAAAACCAAGGCAAAGATTGCATGAAACTGTCGTCTGCTTGTAGGGTGTAGGACAAGGACATGTCTTGTCCAGCAAACAGTAAGGCCTCAATCGTACCACCGACTAAGTCGTCAGGTGTGGGACCATCACCAGTCTTGTCAGCAGTAATCACCAACCAAACAGGTTCATCCATGGTGGCAGGTGCGGTCAGTGTGATTGGAGAGGTGGCATCTGCTTGTTTGTGTACCACTTTGGGGTAAATGCGACCATCACCTTCTCTTTTCACAACAAACTCATAGTCAAAACTGGTGGCGCCTGAAACTTCAAGGTTGATGGTGATTTGTTCTTCATCCATAAAATCTGAAAACTGGGGTGCTTGTTGGTACATCGGAAGTACATCGCCAGCAGTAGCAGGAATGTCACCAGGTTGATGGGCAAAGTCAGGGGTTGGATGTGTCCCTTCAGGTGTTTTGATGTCTCCCTGTTTTCCTTCTTCTAAGGGAACTTCACCCAAGGGAGCATTTTCAAACTGGGGGTTTCCATTTTCATCGGTCACTGTTTGTTCACCTTCTCCTTTTGGTAGGGAAGGAACGGTATCTCCCATGCCTTGAGGGGGTTGTCCACCTTCCATAGAACCACCATTTTCACCCATGGTATTGGGTGGTACTTCACCTTCGGGTAGGGTTCCATTTTCCATGTTGGCTTGTCCTTCCGGAAGGGGACCTTGTCCGCCACCTTCTCCAGGGGTTCCAGGCGGTGGTCCACCCATTGTGCCTTGCCCTTGTCCACCACCATTTCCACCAGGTTGTCCACCCATATTGGGTGCATTGCCAGGTTGTCCACCAGCGCCTTGTCCCTGTCCCTGATTTTGTCCTTGTTTACCAGGGCCGGGGTTGTTGTTTAGGTCTTGAATATCTTTGGGTTCTACTGGGCAGCCAAGTAGAAAGAGAAAGCAGAGTGGTAATAAACGTGACATGGTCTTCCATCCAGTTCAAAAGAATGCATTAACAATATGGGTATAGAATATCCGATTTCCTTAGGAAATTCATTCTAGCAATTCGGGATGTGCTTTGAGGTGTGCTGCAACTGCTTTGGCCATGATTTTGGTACCGATAGGACTGGGGTGCATGTGGTCGACAAACAGTTCCGCAGGGTTTCCGGTGTGTTTGGAAAAGGCATCAGGAAAGGAAATGATATCGACACCATGGGTACTAGCCCATTCTCGTTGGGCTTCTCGATAGGGTTGCCAAGGTAAAACATGGTTTTCGTCTGGTGGGGGCATCGGAACGTTCCAAATCCCCACATCCCACTCTTGTGCCAAGGGTGCCAACAGCATGGTGGCTCCTCGTTCACGGGCTTGGCTTTGAATGGTTTCAAGGTTTTCGAGGTATTTGTTCATCGGAACCCGTGAGAGCCCGATTACTTTGTTGAGGTTTTCCAGTGTGACTGCGGCGTTTGGACCTGTGGGCATTCCCGGCATTAGCACTCGATTGGGACTTTGGTTGAGAGAGGCTTGAAACTCTGCCCAAGGCATGTACATCGAACAGTACAGTCTTGAAGAACGAAGCATCCGATACACCAGACTACTTTCTGGATTGGCGAGCGACATTGCCTGTTCATCTTGGAAGGCATCAATGTTGCAATCACTGAAAATATTGCTCACAATCACCAAATCGGGCTGATATGACCACCCGACCTTATCCAACAGTTTGAGGGTTTGCTCTGTTGAATACCCCGGTACACCAAGGTTGATGACCTCGATTGGAAAACGAAAAACGCGTTTGAGTTCGGTTTCTAGATTGACCGCATAGGTTTGGTGGTCTTGCACACCCCAACCATAAATACTGGAATCTCCAGTGACCAAGATTCGCTTTTCATTTTGTTTTTTTGGTGTGGTAGGCAACAATTTTTCACGTAGTCCGACCGCATTGATTTCAGTGACATCATTTCCGGTTTGAAACCGTCGATTGGGTTCAAGTGCCCACAATAGTTCAGGGTCTCCTTGCATGGTATCCCAATCACCAGCATCGGGAATTATGGCCGAACATTGAGGACCATTGGCGACTCTGGCACCCAGTTCACCACAAGTAGTGAGCAATAATAATGGAGCGATGGAAAAGAGAACTTTTTTAAACGTCATGATTCGACCAGCGTTATCGTTTTGGAGCTTGTGGTGGTGTGCCCATCTGTGGTGGTTTGTTGGGTGCTTTTATCATTGGTGCAGCCCGTAACTCGATGTGAATATCTGTAACCTTTTCCGTAACGCTCACCGGATTTTCTTTGGCATGTCCAAAGCCTCCAGAACCAGAAGCCGAGACATAATCGTCTTTGTTAGCCCCAGTACCCGCATCCAATGCAGCCGACAAGATGTATTTTCCGTGGGGTAGATTCAGGGAAAATGGTTGGCTGGTTTCACCATTTGGGGTCAGACGTGTTTCGGCAATCGGTGACCGACCGGGAATCAACATCCCTCTTGAATCTGCATCATTGGCATCGAAGGCGGTTATGTAGAGGGCTCGACCATTCAGGGGACGAGTGGAAGAAACACTTCCTTCGACAGTGGCAAAGATCAGTGGTGCGACATCATCAGGTTGTTGTGGGGTGAAACTTCGTGCACAACGAAAACCACTGGCAGAGCCCATAATGAGATCATGAAAGCGATTGGCTACCCGCATGTTGGTGGAAAAGGTGTTCCAGCCACCACCACGCAATACATGTACTTCACCTGATGGTGCACCAGCTGGATTACGCCGTTCGGTCTTGGTGTAGACTTTGGGGTGCCAAACATCGGCGACATACTCCCAGACGTTTCCAGCGAGATGTCGATGTCCATAGGGACCAGTGCCCTCGGTAAGTTCGGTTGGTAAGGAAGTGTTGGATACACACAGTTTAGGTAGACCACCAGCCGACAATTGGTGATTGGCCAATTCGCAGGTGGGTGCATCGGAACCCCAAGGATAGGCGCGTAAGTCTGCTGGGTCGCACTTTGTCTTGTCGGCTCCCAGTTCACAACCACCCCGTGCCGATTTCTCCCATTGGGCTTCGGTGGGGAGAGATTTGCCTTCTGCCACACAAAAATCATGGGCTTCTTGCCAAGTAACCCCTTCGGCTGGGTGACTTTCTCGTCCTTGTTCAATGGTTACCTTGTTAGATTCAACCACCACACTACGAATATCTTTTCCAAGAGGTAAACGGTTGTTTGCATTGAGCCAATCTGCAAATGCTGAGACATTGGTTTCGTCCACGTCTACACAATATCCATCAAGGTACACCAGGTGCACAGGGGATTCATCGGCACCGGCATGACTAGACGCCGAACCCATGATGAATCGTCCACTGGGGATATACCGTTCGTTGCTTGGTGTAACTTGGGGGTCGCTGTCATCGCAGTCTGCTTGATCAGTCGCTATCCAGTCTCCACAGGTTTTGGCATCGACAAACCCATCACCATCTTGGTCAGGACAGTGGGTTGGTTTATTGCCTTTATTGTGTTGTGCTGCAACGCTAAATAGTGATTTCCAGGAGGTGGTTAGATCTTCGTTGGGACTTGAACCAGGAAGGTTTGGTGGGCCATTCTGTGGTCCTTTTTTCTGGCGGTCTGGCACTTGTCCTGGTTTGGGTGGAACGGGTCGACTTTGGACAGGGGTAGGATTGACGACAGTTGATTTGTCGATCGTTTCTGCTGTTGGGTCGTTATCCTTACATCCCCACAATAAAAGCCCTAGTATTATTGATGAATTCATTGTAAACCTCGTCTTTTCCATAGACTGTTGTATTGTTTGTTGGGATCGTCTGGTGGATGGTTTTCGGTACACCGTCCGCGGGGTCTGTCTCCGTTGACAGTGGGTATTGGCATCGTTTTACAAGTAGCATTTCTGTATTTTCCAGATATACCACATACGTACTTCGGTTGCGTCTTGGTTCCTTCAAACTCTGTTGGGACATCGAGTCCGGTATGCATCGCTCGCATCCACCCACCCCACACAAGAGCTGCCAAGTCACTGGACGATCCTTTCATGTTGAGAGGTTTGTCATAACCCATCCACAAAGCCCCCGAAAGTTTTGTAGAAGAACCGACAAACCATAAGTCTTTGTTTTGATCGGTGGTGCCTGTTTTGCCAAAGGCATTGCCAGTAAAGCCACGTTGTCCCAAAGCCCATCGTGAAGCGCCACCGGTTCCTTGTAAAATCACCAAGCGCATGATGTCTCTGGTTAGGGCAACGGTATCTTCGGATAATAATCGACTTCCCAATCCGGTTACATAGATGTGATTGTCGCCATTTTGGTCAATAGCGTGGGTTATGGGCTGTCCATAGACCTGTACGCCACCATTGGCCAGCATCGCAACAAATGTTCCCATTTCTAGTGGGGTTACCTCGGCCTGTCCCAGTGCCAATCCGAGTTCGTTGGGGTATTTACTGGTTTCAAAACCCAACTCGTTGGCGAATTCGATTAATTTGCTGGGACCCCCCAACGATTCTAAAAGAGAGGCTGTGGCAATGTTTTCACTTTTGGTGAGCCCTTTGGCCAGTGTTGAGGTGGGTGAGTATTTTCCTCCGTTGTTTCGAGGTCGCCAACCATTGGTGTTGGGAAAAGTCCTTCTTTCATTGGGAACCGTATCAAAGGCACGCCATTGTAGCGTATTGTCATCATTGCGACTGGAAAAAGCCAAGGCGTATACTAGGGGTTTGAAGGAGGAACCGGCTTGTCGTCTGGCTTGGGTGGCTCTGGAAAAATCATAGGGAGATTGGATGTCGCCACCGTAAATCGCTTTCAAATACCCTGAGTGCGGATCGATGAGCACTGCTGCGGCTTGCATTCCAGGATCGGTCGGCAGACGCAATTCCTTCATGAAAAAAGACAGTTTGTCAGTAAACAGTTGTTCGGTACGCTCTTGTAAAACCACATCCACACTGGTGAAAACTTGCAATCCTGTGGCATATAAGGTTTGGTTGTCCAAGTTTTCTTCTAACCAAGAGATGCTGGCTTGCGCGAACGCCGGAAATCGAAAAGAGCCCAACGGAGAAACTGAAGCGATCGGAATCGGACCGGCAAGAGCATCGGTAACGTTCCAACCAGCTTTACCAAGCAGTCCTAAGACGCGGTCTCGTTTGGTTTGGGCGCGGGCAGGGAATTTGTCTGGTCGCAAGGTGGCAGGGGCGGGTAAGATGCCTACTAAAATCGATGCTTCATTGATGTCGATATCACGGATATCTTTTTGAAAGTAGAACAACGAAGCCGCGGCAAAGCCGCAAATGGAAAATGAACCATGTTGTCCTAGATAGGGCATATCCATATAAAACTGGAGGATATCATCTTTACTAAAGTGGCGTTCGAGTAAAAGGGCTTGGATGACCTCTCGCAATTTTCGTTTTATATTCTTGTCTTTGTCTTGGGTGAGGTTTCTCACCACTTGCATGGTGATTGTACTCGCTCCTTGTGCATAGGAACCCCCTTGTAGATTGGCGATAATAGCGCGGGTAAAAGCCAAGAAGTTGACCCCATGATGGTTGTAGAATTCGGCATCTTCACTGTGCAAAAGAGCTGCTATCAAATGTGGAGGTGCCTCTTCCAGTGGAAGGTGGTACCGAATTTCGGCATCTGCACCGATGAGTGGCCCCAGTTCGATCGGCTCCATGGCTAAGGGACGCGTCCAATTCTCGGCGCCAGGTGGTTGTAGACCTTCAGGAAATAAACCACCACGCGGGATGACCACGCCATCTTTATCACAATAGGTACCGGGATTTTTGGCTGGACAGGAAAGGGTATAATTACGCAATTGCGCATGGGCGATTCGATGGGTCTTGGGCAAATCCAAGTTGGCAGGCGCAGAGTAGAGCCTCCCCGGAAAACTCCAGCCAGGGTGGGTGGTTTCGAGGTTTTGGTGTTCGCGAACCAATTTTACGATCTCTTGCTCCATCTTTTGAATGGTGGGGTAGAGGACAATACCCACGCCAATCAAAGCGATCAAGAACAGTACGCTTCCAATGAGTATTGCGCGCAACAACCATCGAAAGAGGGGTTTCATTTAGTCACCGTGAGGACTATAGACAAACTTACCCACACATTCAACATGAGGTGTTTGCGGGAACATATCGACCATCCAGACTTCGGTCATTTTCCAATGCCCTGCCTCCAGAACCTGTCGATCTCGTTGCAGGGACTTGGGATTACAGGCAACATAGACCAGACCATCAGCCTGTTGTTTTGCAAAGAACTGTGCAGCTTTTGGGTGCAAACCTTCTCGTGGTGGGTCAAGAAGAATGGTACTTCCGGAACCAGTGTTGACCTGTTGTAAGCAATCTTCCACCTTTCCTGCCAGCCAGGTTCCTGTGACATTGTTTTGTTTGGCATTTTCTTTGGCGCGTTCGATGGCTTCAGGCTGATACTCGATACCAATGACTTCATCAAATTGATCGGAGAGAGCGATACCCAACGCTCCAGAACCACAATACAAATCCAACAGTCGAGTGCTGTCGGTGGTTGCTTCGGCAATGCAATTGAGCAACAGTTCTGCTCCATTATCATTGACTTGGGAAAATCCGTCGTGAGGAACGACCAGTGTTTTGCTGCGTAAAGTGGTTTCCAGAGTATCGACACCAAAGAGAATTGCTTTGAGCTCTCCAGTAGCGACTTCTGCTACACCATCGTTAATGGTCCACAGGACGCCACGTAGATCTGGAAGTCCCTGCAAGGCTGTAGATACGGCTTCGACCTGTTCGATCGTTGCCTCGGATGAAGTGACCAAATTGACCAATAAACCACCACCGTGACGTAAAACGATGTGGCGCCAAACGCCTGTGTGAGAGTGGGTGTTCCAAGCCGGTGACAAATTGAGTGTACCCAGTAGTTGAATGGCTCGATCAATACTGGGGTGAGACAGAGGACATTCGGTGAGGGGAACAATTTTGGAGTACCACTTCCAAGGATGCAATCCCAAATAGGAACCATCAGAGGCAGAACTGGCTTGTTCAGGATCGGCATAAAAACGACGTGTTCCAAAGGAAAGTTCCATTTTGTTGCGGTAATGATAGCCTTGAGCACCTCTGATAGGATGAAAGATACCTTCAAAGTCGGGAAACAGTCGTTTGATCATATCTGTTTTCAATTGACGTTGTAACTCCAGAGGCGTGTGTTGCAATTGGCACCCTCCACAAGTCAAGAAATGTGGGCATTTTTCATCAATACGCTGTTTGGATGGTTCGATGATATTCACCAAGGAGGCTTTGCCTTTTCGACCAGTCTGTACTTCTGCGAGATCACCGACACATGCCCCTTTGGCCATCCAGCGGTGATTGGTTTTGGTGACCCCACTGATCCCCTTGAATTCTAGTCGATCCATGTGGATAGTCGCTAGTTTGCGTTGTCTTCTTCTAGAGCCCATTGTGATACCTTGGTGTGGGTAATAGAGTTCAGTGTAACGCAATCGGTGTCACAATTCAATCGTCTTGGCGATCGTCTTGGTTGTATTGAAGATAGGCTATGAAGTGCAGATTGTCCTACTTGTCGGGACTGTACTTACAAGGTTATAAGAAAACATCAATCGAGATTGGGGTGTTGATATGGACGCAATAGAAAAACACCGTCAAGGTGTGACGTGGTGGTTGTTTGGTGTATCGGCAATGGTGTTGGGGATGATTGCGCTGGGCGGTTTGACACGGTTGACCGAGTCCGGTTTGTCGATGGTGGACTGGAAGCCCTTGATGGGAGTGATTCCACCGATCGGTGAGGCGGCTTGGATGGAGAAGTTTAATCAATACAAAGCCTTTCCGGAGTACCAAAAGGTCAATGCTGGGATGACCCTTGCTGAATTTCAGTACATCTTCTATTTTGAGTATGGTCATCGGGTCTTGGGGCGTTTGATTGGTATGGCGTTTGGTTTGCCTGCCTTGTACTATGGGATTCGGGGTGCTTTTTCGCCTTCATTTCGCAACAAAGTGATCGTTTTATTTTTCCTCGGTGGTTTACAAGGATTGGTCGGCTGGTGGATGGTCAAAAGTGGCTTGGTTGATCGACCCGATGTCAGTCACTATCGTTTGACGACCCACTTGGGGTTGGCTGTCTTTCTCTATATTGCCTTGTTGTGGACGGCATTTCGACATGCGCGAGGTCAGGTTTCTTATGACTGGAGTCAAGGTGCCAAGTGGACTGCCGGTTTGTTGGCGATGGTCTATACCACCCTTCTTTCAGGAGGTTTGGTTGCTGGGTTAAATGCTGGTGCACAATACAATACCTTTCCTCTGATGGGAGGTAAGTGGATACCTGATGGCTTGTTTATTCGTCAGCCATGGTTTTCCAATCTGACAGAAAATCTGGTCACCGTACAATTTAATCATCGATATTTGGCGATCACCACAGCTACTTTGATCATTGGTTTTGTGCTGCGAAAATGGCCTGTGGTTTCAACTCCACGACAAAAGTATGCTTTGATTGCGATGTTGGTGGCAGTCTTGTTGCAAGTTTCTTTGGGGATTTCGACGTTGTTGACTGCGGCTTGGGTTCCTTTGGCTTCGATGCATCAAGTGGGCGCGGTATTACTGATCTCCTCTTTGATTTGGGCGACGCATGAACTATCGGTGACTTCAGAGGTTTCGGCAGAAGATCTTGGTGAAAAAGCCTCCTGAGTGTTCTTTCTTCAATTGTGAATCTGATGCCCATCAGATATAGATACTTCATAAACCAGATACGCCCATCCTGTGATAGGGTATTTGGTGAACCGATTATTGTTTGGAGGATAGTATGAATTGGTTACAAGAGTATGATTTTTCTGATGCCCAAAAACGATCTGTGGTGGCTGGAATGAAAGCAATGTCTTCCATTGACGGAGACGTTGACCCACAAGAAGTGGAATTGATTGAATCGGTGGCTGAAGGATTGGAAGGAGAGTTTACGTTGGAACTATCTGTCTTTGATACGGTTGATTCCAAAGAGCAATTTTTATATTGGGTAACATTTGTGGCCTTGGTAGACACCAACATTCACGATACAGAGTGGGCGTTGTTGTCCGAGTATGTGGAAGCCTTGGGAGTTGATAAAAAAGTACAACACTTTATTGATGTGGTTGGCGAATCCTTTTTGAAACAAGTATTTGCTGACAGTGAACTATTGGCGATTTGGGTGCCTCGATTGAAAGAAGACTTACGCATCAGCGAAGAGGTTGTAGGGCGTTTGTTGACCGAGTAAACTTTTGGTAGATGCTTTCAGACTTCCATAGTGAGTCTCAATATTCTGGTGCGTCGTGTACCAACAATGAAATACAATAAGACGGATAGCATTTGCGCTGGTGTGTTTTTAAGGGCAACTGTCCGTTCAGTTCGTGAAAACTGCGATATTGAATCAAGTTGTTGATGTCGCTCTCTACGATTGTGCTGGTCCATTCTTCTAAGGATCGACCATTACGATCTTTTAGCAGTTTCAAGTTTGGAATGTTGCCTTTGGCGTCCGGCATGGAGGCTTGTTGTGCTGAAAACAGAGCGATTGGCTGATCCAATAATAAACTGGTCATGGTCACCTTATAGGAAGAGATGACTGGTGGCGGTGGCCAAAAGACTACGGGTTTTTCTATAAAGGCGATCTCTTGTGGCATGGTTGGTCTTTTAGAGGGTATCGGCCAGTGTGCTGGAGAAATCAATAACCCTTCCAAAATACACACCAAGGTCCCCAGTACCAGAAACATTCGATGCCCCACACAAGCAACGCCCAATGCCAACACCAAACTGGGCGCCATTAAAAAACGATGGGTGGCATTCATCTCCGAAAGTCCGGGTAGGTAATTGGTGAGCGACCAAATCCAAGGAAAAGAGTACTCGTTTCCACCAAGTTCAATCATGAATTGGTCTCCAAAAGAACAAACTAAGGTGAGTATTCCCCACAACGAAAGATTCCAAACAATGGGGTCTTTACGTTTTTGCCACAACCCCAACACTCCCATGATAATCCAAGCGATTCCCAGAAAACTGGATGCGGTAACCATCACCCAAAACCAAGTATCATCGAAAGGCGCACTGGTTGGTGACTGTCCTAGCAGTCGGAGTCGTTCGGCCATTGTAGGTAGGGTTGTACCGCCATTTTCTGCAATGTTTACCGGTAAGACAACTCCAACCAAATTTGCAGATTCAGCCATCACCGATGGAGCCGGTTGGGTAGATTCATGAATATTTCCATCCGTGACTGCATGGTAGTACCATAAAATCGAGAGAGAAGTGACACCCATGTGAATCCAAGTCCATTTATTGTTGTATCCCATAATCAGTGCCAACAACAAACCCAGAAAGCCCATGTAGGGACTGCTAAAACAAGCACCCAGTAAGCCGATGAGCAACCATCCCTTGCGTTCTCGTAAACAAGCCCAACCAATCAGCAATAAAAAAGCTGGGGCTACATTTTCAAATTGGGCATTTCCCAAGGCAATCAGGACTTGAGGCGCACAGAGAGCCAACGTGGCGGCTGAAATTGCCCGCAACCGATCTTGTAGGAGGTCTTGAAAAAGATAAGTCATCAAGACACCTTGCATTGTAAGCCACAATAAAATGCCACAGTGAAAAGCAGGTATGGGTTCGAGTGAATGTTCAAAGAATTGCGCGGCAAACAATAAAGGCCAAGCCAGATAGCGAATCGGTGCACCATCGGGCCATTCCAGACGTGTATTCACAAAGCCATTTCCACCATCGCTGAGATCCAATCCAGCTAAGGCGTGGAGTGGGAAGTTTGGATCAAGGGGGACTAGACTTGGATTGATGGATGTTGGGTATCGTAACACCATGCTGATGACGGTAAAATACAGTGTCAGACCACAAAAGAGTGGTGACTGTATACGAATGAACCGAAAAATTTTTAGCCACATAGGATCGTTGTTGGAGATGATTAAATGTTGGAATGTCAGTGCGATAAACCTGCAAGAAGGAAAAATATTGTAACCTAGCAGATCTGTGTTTGTGGTGTCATCGTAGTGACAAATGACTGTCTTTCTTGAAATGTTTTACAGAATGAAGTACATCATATAGGACTGCGGAGGATAGATGAAAGGACTTGCGTCCAGTTTGTTATTTCTGAGTTCTTTAATTGGCTTCACATCCCCATGGGGTGCGGGTCGGAATAAGAGGGATCAGCAGACAGAACAAGATAACACGCAATCCATCGAGATTGTTGAAGAGATCACGATTGAAGACGAGCCATTTCCAGCAGAAATGGTGGTGACCGAAAAGCAGGAGTTACACAGTCTAGTGGAAACAAGAGTCCCCGAGTCTGTTTTGCAGGAATTGGATTTGTATACTGATTTTCGGGTGTTGGAACAAGGGAATCGACTTCAGTTTGAATATGAAGGATCGGTATTGTCTCGGGTTTTTGTCCAACAAAATGACTATGAGCGTCTGCGGGTGGAACTGTTACCTGAACCCACAGTGATGTTAGACACCTTTCCTTTGGATGCCAAAAGCATTGTGATGACATTTGATAAAAAGGATCTCTTTGCTCCGAACGCCGACTTATTGGATGTTTTAGATGCAGAGCCTGGTTTAATTGGCATCATTGATAACCAAGTGGACATTGTCAAGGAACTGACAGATCAAGACAGCATTGAGATTCTGGCGGTTGGTCGGTACCGTGGAGAAGCTTTAGAATATTTAGAGTCGGTGGTCTCTTTGCGCATAAACCATGCAGACACCTCATCGTTGTCTTTTAAGTATCCGACTGAGGATGGAAACGTTTGGTATGGCGAGGATCTCAAGCCCCGTACCTATCCGTTGTTGAAATCTCCCACCGATTACATCATTATTTCTTCCCAGTACGGTGTGATGCGCGGTCACAAAAAGCACAAAGGAACAGACTTTGCTGCTGATATTGGTACACCGATTTATGCGGCGGCCGCGGGTGTTGTCGCTGATGCGGGTTGGGGAACTGGATACGGATTGCGTACCAAGATTGATCACGATCATTTGGGTGACTTTATGACCTTGTATGCTCACATGTCACGGTCCTATGTCAAAACGGGCGATGTAGTGAGACAAGGGCAGTTGATTGGGTTGGTCGGCAATACCGGACGTTCTACGGGGCCACACTTGCATTATGAGTTGCACAAGGGACATCGGCAAATTGATCCCTATGGGAAAACGGTTCGCGATACCTTTAAAGCCCCTCAGATTGATGACCTCTCTTTGGAAGGGTATCGAAACAACGTCGATCGCATTTTTGTGCAAGCCACCCAAAGCATCGTCGATGTGGAAGAGTTGCTACTGGCCCAAAACAGTGCACTGTAAATAAAAGGGCAGGGAACCTCTTATGATGTCGAGTATACTTTTGTGGTTTGGACTGACCACAACCAGTGTGTATGCGGATACTTGGCAATGTCCGGGGCATGAACCTTCGGTGTCTTTTCAACGGGTGGAGTCGTTGGAACCACTTAAAATGGATCGTTATCGAGGCTATAAACCGGCTTGGATGGCACTCGAAGGCAATTATCGCTCTACAATTTACAACTGGACCGATATGGCGGTTCAAGATGCCTATTTGGCAGATCGCAACAATTATTTGGATCCAATCATGTATCACGAACGATTGCGACGATTGTTGGATACCCACGGGGATTCGTTGGAGGTTTGGCAGATTGCGTCGACCCACTTCGGTTATCCGGTGTACGCCATTTTGTTAGGGGATTCAGCCCAAACCAATAAGCCGAGTATTGCCCACACGTTTACAATACACGGAAATGAATTGATTGGTGTTAATTATGGGTTGGATGCCATTGAGTATTTGTTAGAGACCCCAGATGTGCGGCAAGATTTACTGGGTGACTTCAACCTGTGGTTTGTACCGATGGTTAATCCAGATGGCGTCTGGCTCTCGATGCGTCGAGCACACGCCAGTACCTACGGTAAGAAAAATGGACGCAACACCGACGGTACCTGTGAACCTTATGCTTATGAAGGCATTGATATATCGGGTAATTTTCCAACCCGGTTTCCCACCGAAGAACCGGTTGAACTGGAATCAGAGACCATCGCTTTGATGGAACTATTGGATCGCAGCAATACGATTTCTTTGTTGTCGGTACACACAGGTGGCAATGGATGGTATACACCTGACTTGACCAGAGACGAAACGGGAGTGCTCACCGAACTGATCGATGGATTTGCGACCAGTATGACGACTGAACTTGGAGACGCAGAGATTAAACGCTTGCGTCCCAATTCGGACTTGGGAGAGGTGCGTTGGTTCTTTGAAAATTATCACTTTCCGTCTTTTGTTTATGAGTACCCCTCTGACATAGCCCCGATGGATCACCTTGAACGCGAAGCCGCTCGAAACCATACATTGGCGTTGATCCAGTCCTATTGGAAAACCTTGCAAGCCAAAGCCTTTGTCCGAGGTGTCGTAGTCGATCAACAAGGCAATGAGATATCTGATGCGACACTTCATCTTCCGCAAACATTACGCAAAGAGTTTACTTGGATGGTTTCAGAAACTGGAGAGTTTGCCTTGATGTTACCGAATCAAGACATCGTGGATCTCAAAGTGCGAGCCGAAGGTTTTGTGGATGCCCAAAAGAAAGTCGATGTTCGAGAAGGCTCGGCAACTGTACGGATTGTGTTACAATCGAAAGAGTCAAAAAAATAAATAGGCTTGTCTTTCGTTGGAGGCGGTGATGTGGCTGGTCTTGTGGTTGGCCTGTGCGAAAAGTGCAGACTTGGAAACGGTGGCATCGGAGAATATTATCATCAACGAGACAGCACAACACTTTTGGTCTCAACAAACGGAATGGTCTGGAGAAGTGCAGTTGCCAAAAAGTCAAGTGCTTGGACATACCGTCCATTTTGCAGTGGTCGATGGTACGTTGACGGCAACAATGGATATACCGATGCAAAACGCGATGGGATTACCCTTGTCTGAGATTGTGGCAACTGAAAACACACTTCGCTTTGTGTTAAAACCACCAAAAGCACCCAAATTTGCTTGGGCGTACTACCAGTTCTCCAAACAAGAAAGTGGGGAATGGGTAGGAACGTTAACCCAGGTCAAGAAAACGTTTCCTGCAACCTTGAATCCTGGTAAAGCCAATGCTTTGGAACGTCCACAAACACCAAAGTCTCCTTTTTTATACAGGGTAGAGGAGGTCACAGTTCCCTTAGCCGAGGAGGATGCTTCACTGGCAGGCACACTGACTCTTCCCAGTGCTGATTTTGGAAAGCCCTCGGATGGGTGGCCAGCGGTGGTGTTGATTACCGGTTCGGGTCCACAAGATCGCGATGAAACCATTTTTGCTCATAAGCCGTTTGCGGTGATTGCTGATCATTTGGCGAAGCAGGGTATCGCCAGTATTCGGGTGGATGACCGTGGGGTTGGTGGTAGTACCGGCGCACGCGATGACCTAACGACTGTAGACTTTGCCAGTGATATACAGCAAGTGGTTGCATTTATTCGAACAAATCCGGAGATTGATCCCAGTCGGGTTGGTTTGGTAGGACATAGTGAGGGTGGTTTGATTGCTGCGATTGTGGCGGCCGAAGATACAGTTGGATTTGTGGTATCCCTTGCTGGAACGGGGGTGAATGGATTGGAGGTGTTGATTACCCAAAATCTGGACATGCTGCAAGTGTCGGATCCAGAACAGCGAATCCTCTTTCGAACTATTTATAGCCAAGCCATTCAATCACCCATCGATAGTGACGACGAACGTGAGGCGGTAACACAAGTTGTGAACTTCCAAGCGAAATACAGTAAACAAGAATTGGATACGGAGATGCTGAACGCTTCGCTTCAACAATTTCAGATGATCAAACAAACCCCATGGTTTCAAACATTTTTGACACTAGAGCCGAGAACATACTGGTCTAAAGTACAAGAGCCAACCTTGATATTAAATGGAGACAAGGATGTTCAAGTGGCGGCGATTGTAAATACGCAGGCCATTTCTTCAGCCTTACCAACGGATACACCTAGTCAAGTACAGATTCTTGAAGGGGCGAACCATTTGTTTCAACAAGCCAGTACCGGTCAAATTGCTGAATATGCCACAATTTCACAAACCATCGATCCAGAGGTGTTGTCCTTGATCGCCCAGTGGATCTTGGGACTAGAGAGAACGGAATAGTTTTTTTGCCCGTTCTGAAAAAAAGAAAATTTAGCATTGTCACCTGAAAAAATTTAGAGTAAATTGCAGTCCCCAATGATCATTCAGATGATTGGACTCCATCAATGACACCGTCATAACAGACAGTACAACTGTCGATTGTGAAAGGAGGGTGTATGGCATTAGAGACTTCTGTCATTCAGCCCGTTTTGCCTGGAAACTTTGATCCAGTCAATCATTATTATCCACGCGTCTTAAATGCCCAATTGAATCCACTGGTTCGGCACTTTTGTACCATGACCCTAGAGCGGATTGCTTTGCGGTATTGTCACCTGAATCCCCATGTGCAGTACGACTATTTGTTGAGTGTGTTGAAACAACCAGGTCAGCATTTACGCTGGGCGGGGTGTGATTTGATGCACGTCACCAATGCATTGGGGCATCGTCAAATGGTGGTTATTGAGACCAACTCTAGTCCGTCGGGACAAAAGTCGATGCCATTTTTACACGAGGATGACGAGTACAATGGTTATCGAAGAATCATTGAACCCTTATTACCGATGTTGAAACGGACGCAAAAGAAGGGCGGATTGGCTGTTTTGTACGATAAGAATCCAATGGAAGCCACTGGGTATGCAGGGGTATTAGCCGATCTGACAGGAGAAACCGTATGGTTGGTCCCGTTTGAAAGTTCGCTCTTGGATACTGAAAGTCCCAATGCTTGGTTTGACAATGGTGAACTATTCATTCGAGTCGATGGAAAGATCCAAGCGATCCGTTATGCCCATCGTTATGTGACCCAAAAACCCTGGAATCGAATCCCTGTAAGATCCAAAACGCGTCTACTCAATCCAATTATTGGTTGTTTGGCTGGTGGTCGCAACAAAGCCTTGGCTGCCAAAGCTTATGATTGGTACAATGCTGAATTGGCTCCACATGGTTTGAACATCAATACCCCGACCACAATTTGGGATGTTCACTTCTCTGAAGTACCACGCTGGGTGGAGAAAATGGGTGGATACGCGGTAATTAAGGTGCCGTATTCCAATGCAGGTCAAGGCGTGTTTACCATTACCAATGCTGAGGAATTGGAGGCGTTTAAACAGTCTAAAGTGACCTATGAGCGATATGTAGTGCAGTCTTTGATTGGTCACTATCATTGGTCGAGTGGGGTTGATGATGGAGATAAACTGTTTCACGTGGGAACTGTTCCCAACAAAAAAGGGGAGATCTTTGTGGCTGATTTGCGGATGATGGTTTCTTCTACTGCAGAGGGTTGGAAACCGGTGGCAATGTATGCGCGTCGTGCACGAGAACCAATTACCAAAGTGGCGCCCAAAAATTCTTGGTCGGTCTTGGGTACCAACTTGTCTGGTAAACTAGACAATGGTGTCTGGACCACTGACAGTAGCCGGTTGTTGTTGATGGATGAACGTGACTTCAATCGCTTGGGTCTCAGTTTGGACGAGATTATTGAGGCTTTTGTACAAACGGTTCTTTCGGTGTTGGCCATCAATCAATTGGCTGGGACTTTGCTCACCCAAAAGAAAGAGTTGAAGCGTCGTATGTTTGCTGGAATGTGCAATGACCAAGAATTGCTTCGTGAGATTCCGAAATGATGTGGGTGACCCCAGAAGGAGCCAGACCTGCCGATCAATTGGAACTGGATGATTTACCATTGGGTACCATGCATCGGCGCTATATCAAACTCGGAGAAGACGGGATTGGTTTGTCATTACGAGTGCCTGTACTGATTGCTCGCGGTGGTAAGCCGGGACCTGTGTTTGGTATTGTGGCGGCACTGCATGGCAATGAACTGAATGGGATTCCATTAATTCATCGTTTGTTTCGTGATCTCAAAGTGGAAAAGGTGAAAGGAACTTTGGTAGCGGTAATTGTGGCTAATGTACCGGGATTGTTGTTGCACCAACGGGTCTTTAATGATGGTGAAGATTTGAATAGAGTATTTCCCGGTCGTGCGGATGGCAATTGTTCTCAAGTCTATGCCTACAATTTGTTACATCGTATTGTCAACCGTTTTGATTATATGATTGACCTACATACAGCCTCCTTTGGTCGGGTAAACTCTTTGTATATTCGAGCCAATATGGATGATGAAAAGATCGCCCACATGGCCAAAACCTTACAACCACAAATCGTTCTCAACAGTCCCGCACCGATTCAAACCCTACGTGGTCAGGCGATTGAACTGGGGATCCCCTCGATTACTTTGGAAATGTGCAACCCTTCACGGATTCAAAAAGATGTGGTTCGCATGTCTTTGTTGGGGGTAAAAAACTTATTGCGTTCACTAAAGGTATTGCCGGGGGCACTCAACAAGTCCAATCAAGTGAGTATTTTTTGTTCTGATTCAGAGTGGTTGTATACCAGTAAAGGTGGTTTTTTGGAAACCTTACCATCGGTGGCTACGGTGGTGGAAGAAGGTGAGATTATCGCTCGATTGCGCAACATCTTTGGTGATGTCATTCAAGAATATAAAGCACCTTATTCAGGTATCATTATTGGTCGCAGTGTGAATCCAATTGCCCAAACAGGGGCACGTATTGTTCATTTGGGTCGAATCACCCACAAACACGATTAAACATTTCAGAACAGAGGCTCTCGATGTCACAACCTCTTCGCGTGTTGATTTTGATCAACGATGTGCAAAAACTCAAACTGTCTCAAAGTACTGCTGAGATTATTCATGCTGTACGGCAACGTGGTCATGATGGATGCGTGGCAGGTGTATCCGATTTGTCTTGGGGTCGCGCCGATGAACCATTGGTCTCCTGTCGATCTATTCCAACAGGTGAACGAAATGAGGTTTGGTTGGAACGGTTACAACATGGTCCGAACGAGAAGCGAAATTTATTGTCTTGGGATTTGATTTTGGTTCGGACCAATCCGGCCCGAGACAAGAATCGCCGATGGGCACACGATGTATTGTTGGATTTGTTGACTTGGGTCGAGGATCGAGGGGTGGTGGTTTTGAACTCACCAAAGATGCTCCGATTGGCCTCATCAAAGATGTACCTACAACGATTTCCCGAATCCATCCGTCCACGCAGTTTGATTTCTCACAGTGCTGAAGACATTGTGCAATTTGTGGAGCAGCAAACCAAAAATTGTATTTTGAAACCTTTGTGTGGTACCGGTGGCTCATCGGTGTTTATCGTTAAACCAGACGACTTGAGCAATTTACATCAAATTATTGAGGTGATCAGTACCCAAGATTTTGTGATTGCCCAAGAGTACATTGAAGAAGCCCACATCGGAGATGCCCGTTTGCTAGTGGTGAACGGAGAGGTTTTATCGGTGGAAGGTAAGCCGGCTTTGGTGGCACGATTGCGTCAAGGTCATGATGTGCGTAGTAACGTAGCGGTGGGTGGTAAACCTGCTGAAGTAGCCTATTCGCAGATCATGCAACAAATTGTGGATGTGATCAAGCCCAAGTTGGTGGCGGACGGTGTGTTTTTGGCTGGATTAGATGTGATTGGCAACAAGATTGTCGAGATCAATGTATTTAGTCCTGGTGGTTTCGGTGATGCAGGTAGGTTTGCGGATCGTGATTTTATTGCTGCCTATTTGGAGGCGGCTGAAAAGAAGGTGTCAGAATCCAGATAAAGTGCTAGCCTAGAATCAGAGTTAGAACTGGGAGAATCTATGGTGTGGACAATACTGGGCATATTCGCCTGCTGCCAAGACAATCAATCAACCAAATCACCAGCAGTGGTTGTTGAAGCGAAACAGCCAGCAACAGAAAAGGTGAAGAGTGAGAAACCCAAACCGATGGAAACTGGCAAGGTGTTCTTGGTTGAGAATGTTTCAACAGTGGTTTCGGTAGAACGCACTGCTATGGCATGGACCCCACAAGAAGCACTCAACGTGTTGTACAAGGGACCTACCGATACTGAAAAATCATTGAAATTGTTGACCTGCAATTCTACTGGTGCAGTGGTGAAGTCAATCGATAAAGGGTTGGCAACAGTGCAACTTGAGGGTGGTTGTGGGGATTGTGGTAGTCTCAGTATTTATGATAGCATCGTACCAACCTTGAAGGCCTTTCCAGAAATTGAGGTGGTGCACCTGTTGGATCCAAGTGGTAAAAGTCAAATTGACAGTCCAAGTGAAGATGCCCGACCAGGTTGTTTAGAACCGTAAATCTTTATTATCTAAAAAGATAATACTATCATTATAAATGATAATTAAGTAAGAGTAGACCAGTGACGATGGTTGGCAGCATCACTCTTCATCCTTATTAAGCCTAAAAAATGGATATGATCAGCGAATATGCCTTGGGATATTTGGTTTGGCACACTTCTTGCTAGGAGAGAAGTATCACCACAATCCTTTTGGAGGCACTCATGGTTATGAACCCAAACATTTTGAACAAACGCCAACAAGAACAACGTATCTTAGAACATGCCCACATTGTTGAAAAGGTTGCTCAACGCATCAAAGGTCGTATACCTGAACATATTGAGTATCAGGAGTTGTGTTCGGTTGGTTACATCGGTTTGATGGAGGCCTTAGAGCGTTACGATGATGATAAAAATGTGCCGTTTAGAGTGTATGCCGAGATTCGAATCAACGGTGCCATGATTGACTTTTTGCGTAAAGAAGACTGGATGCCTCGAAACCTTCGTCAACAAGTCAAAGAGATTCAACGTGCGGAATATAACCTTGAATGCCAAGGCCAAGATAAAAGTGATCGTAATATTGCCCAGATGCTTCACTTGTCCGAAACTGAAGTCTGTAAAGTCCGTGGTGAAGCCAGTCGACGTACCATTCGCGGCTCGATAACCATTGGTGATAGTCAAGTACTCTTTGTGGAAGAGTGTGTTGCTGATGAATCTCAAGACATTGTACAACAATTGATTGCCGATGAAGGCGAACACATTGTGCTTGAAGCGATGGACTCCTTACCCGAAAAAGAACATTTCGTCCTGACCCAATACTTTGTGGAATCTCAAAACCTTCGTGAGATTGGTGCACTGTTAGGGGTTACAGAATCACGAGCTTGTCAGTTGCGCAAATCTGGTATCCGTCGTTTGCAAAAAATGTTGTTGTCACGAGCCGCCTAATCATCTTTTCCACAAACAGTTGACGAAAGGGATGGTCAAGGCTAAAATTTGCCACCACCATTGACCATTCCTGGAGTCGTTATGGCCTATGAAGAAGACATTGCCCGTTGGTTGCAAGAAGCCGCAGAGATGGATGCTAAAGAAGAAGAAACTTTGCCGGATGGTCGCAAACCAAAAGAGGTTGCCGAACAACGAATCGAGCAGTGCTTACGCTATGACGCCACCAATGCTGATGCTCTTGCTGCCTTTGTAGGGCTCTATGTTCGTACAGGTCGTGGACCACTGGTGATGAAAAGACTCAATCGAATTTTACGTGATAATCCAGAATCTGTTGGTCCATATCGGGCGATTGCCGCTTTTATGCGTATTACCGGTAAATTGGATTTGGCCTTGCAGTATTTTCAAACCTTGTTGGAAGAGGTTCCTGATACCGTGAAACCAATCGTTCACCTCAGTTTGGCAGAACTGTATGCTTCCAAAGGCAATCTGGGAGAACTGCGAACCCATCGAGATTTGTTGGCGCAATATCCCCCAGTGGATCCCCTGTTACAAGGAATGCTTTATCTAGAAGACAACGATGCCAATGGAATTTTAAAACTTTCCGAGCAGATTACCGATGAGGCGATGAAATATACCTTGTGGGGTATGATTGCTGAAGCCCAAGGTGATCTCAACAACGCTGGTCAGTACTATTTTCACGTCTCCAATCAAGAACGCCCGACGTGGTTTGCTCTCAACTCACTGGCAATCATGTGGTTGAACAATAAAAATATTGCCCATGCTCGCACCTACTTGGAGAAAGCCGAAGCCCTTGCCGCCAATGCTCCAGAAGTTTGGTTGACCAAGGCCCGTATTTACCAAGAAATGGAACTTCCCGATAAAGTACGTGCCATCAAGCAGAAACTGATCACCTTGGAAGGCTGTTTTTCTCGAACCCGTAAAATGGCACAACGGACACTGTGGTAAAACAAGACTGGCATACTAGAAATCAACAATTGTATATTGCAGTATGATTGTTTGGATTCGAAAATTTGTCCAGTTGGGTTTGTACACTTTTTTTCGAGAAGTGGAAGTCAATGGTTTGGAAAACGTTCCAACTGACAGGGGTGGGATTGTTATCGCTTGGCATCCAAATGGGATGGTAGACCCAGCATTGATTTTTTCGACCTTTCCCAGAGAAGTGGTTTTTGGTGCAAGGCACGGTCTCTTTCAATGGCCGATGCTCGGATGGATCATGCGTCAATTGGGCACGGTTCCAATTTATCGTCGACAAGATTTGAAGGCTATGCCGATGGAGGAGCAACGGCTCAAAAACGCGGAAAGTTTACAAAACCTCACCAATCGAATCTCCGAAGGGGCTTTTTCGGCCTTGTTTCCCGAAGGTGTCTCCCATGATGATCCTTGTTTACGCCAGTTGAAGTCTGGAGCCGCACGTATTTTTGATGCCGCATATCAATCTTCATCGATCAAACCGGTGATCATTCCTGTGGGGTTACACTACGACCACAAACAGCGTTTTCGATCCAGTGTATTGGTCAACATTCACCCGCCAATGGTATTGCCCGATGAACTTTGGTTGATTGAAGATGCCAAAGAGCGCGCAGAAATGATGACCCAAGAGATGGAGAAAACATTGACTGAGGCGATTTATGCCATGGAAGATTGGGAGATGCATCGAAATTTTCATCGAGCGGCGATGTTGATTCGTGCCGAACGTCTTTCTCAAGAAGGTCGAGTCGGTTCTGCCAGTATTGCGGAAAAGGTAATCGGTGTAGCTCGTTTGTGGAATGGTTATCATCAACGCAAAGAACAGTACCCCGAGCGTGTACAA
This sequence comes from uncultured Pseudomonadota bacterium, assembly GCA_937127265.1. Taxonomy (GTDB): domain Bacteria; phylum Myxococcota_A; class UBA796; order UBA796; family UBA796; genus CAJWHX01. The sequence goes on along the minus strand of CAKZLX010000319.1, from coordinate 6,168 downwards.
CAGATTATCGACAGGGTGGAACAATACAGATTGGACATGGAAGCATTGGGTTTACTCGATCACCAACTCGATGGAGACCCACGGTGGATTTCACGACGGATTTTGGTCATTTTGGCACTGCAAACGGTTCTCTATATGTTGCTTTTACCCCCCCTGTTGCTGGTTGGTTACATGATCAATTTCCCAACGATGTTTCTGATTCGTTATACTGTGCGTAATTTTGTACAATTGGAAAAGGATCGGGCTTCTGTACAATTGTTTTCTTCGATTGCCCTTTACCCTACGACTTGGGTGTTGTGGTCGACGTTGGCCTATTTTGGTCATTTGCAAGCGACACCAATTTTCCCCAATTTGCCTAGTGTGCCGATTGCTTCAGCGCTGTTTGTTGGATGCGTGGGGATGATCAGTTGTATTGTGATGTTTGTCTATTTACGGGCGATCACCCGTATGCTTCGTGCATGGAAGGTTCGCTGGACCAAGCGTCGAAAGCAAGGATACATCGCGATGTTGTTGGCGGAACGACAGGCTTTATCGAGGGAATTGATAGGCTTTTCAGAAGGGCTAGATTTACCTGGTGAATTGGGCGCGGATAATAAACTTTCTTGGGGAGAATCATGATTTGGCTTTGGAGTACGGTGGCGTGGGGGTGGAATATTGTCGGTCCCGAACGTGGACACGTGCTTGATGTTGATGTTGGTCCCACAGAGATTCTCTTGACCACTCGAGTCGGGGTGATGCGCACAACTCCAGATGTATCAACTTGGGAGCGTGATGGGCGATTTCCACCGGATACCAAACGAGTAGCCACTTGGGCCGAGGGGGCTTGGGGAGCGCCCCCAACCCAACTGTGGGAAATCAATGCTTTGGGGAAACGTTTGGTACAACAACATCCACAGTCGGTAGTCTCTGACTTGGATGCCCGTGAGGATGGCGTCTTATTTGTGGGATGGCGGGGGCAAACCAAGGGACTTTGGCGGGTTGCTCCACAAGGAGAAGCCAAATTGATTATTCCAGATGTCGAACCTTGGCAGATTTTGGCTGAGGGACGAAATGTTTGGGTGGCGACGATTGCCCATGGATTGTGGGCCAGTGAAGATGGACAGCCCTTTGAACAGATTTCAACGGGTTCGGTGACCGCCTTGGCTCGGGTAGGAAATGCTGTTTGGATGGGATTGCCAACAGGGGAGATCGTTGATGTGCATACCCAAGAAGTGGTCGCGACAATCGAAGGTGGCTATGCCAGTCACATCGCCCCATTACGTGGGGTCTTTGGTGGGGATGCCTTACTGACAGTGATATCACCGACCCGAAAGGCGCATCCGTTTCAAGTGTTGTCGGGAAGTCACTTAGAACCCATCACCGAATTGGATGTGGATGAAGACAGTGGGTTGATAGGACCTACTGGAGCATGGTCCCTTCCTGACGGTACGGCTTTAGTGGGCACTTTTCGTCGTGGTCCATTGCGTTGGGATGGTGAAATGACACCGATACGCAACAACTTTCACGCCACGGTCTCTGGTGGTGCTGCCATGGATGCTGATGGTACGGTGGCGATGGCTTTCATGGGTACAGGGGTTTATTTGTACCAAGATGACGAGGTTCTCGCTCATCCAACCGAGGGACCTGTTACTGATTCGGTTTCGGTGTCTTCAGTGCTTGGTCAAATTGCAGTGGTGGACTTTGAAGGGATCAATTTATTGCAAACCGATGGTTCTTGGGGGCAAAAGGCAGGGTTGCCACATCAATCCGGTCGGGTCAACAATGCACTCAAACAAGTGGCCAAAACCGATGAGGATACTTGGTGGGGGCTTGACTATGCTGGTCGCTTGTGGATGCAACAAAACGATACTTGGACAGCTTGTTCGTTGTTTGGGGTTATTCGATTTGATGGGGATGGCAAAGAGTTGGTGGTGGTGACCAAGCGTGGATTTGTGGAACCGTCTTGTGGTCAAGTGTCTAGCAAACTCAATGTCGAACTGAACACCGAAGAGAGTCGAGCCTGGGGCGATTGGATAGCGACCTCTGAAACGTTGTATTATCAAGGTCAACCAGTACAGTCTTTACCCGAAGCCAAGATTGACAGTTTGGTAGTGGATGGAGATGGTGTGTTGGTATCTGCTCGCCAAGAGCCCTTATTACGATGTACCCAGACAGTCTGTGAGGAAGTGGCGTCAGCGGTTGAAGAGCCTTTGATTGCTCTTGGACGGTTAACCAGTGGTCAGATTTGGGCACTCGAACAACGAGGGTCCTTATTGGTGGATGACGACACTGACAATACACCGGGTGCTTGGTATGAGTTTACTGAAAAGCGCGTGCAGTTTTCATCCTTTGTCCAACTCTATGTCAATCCGTGGTTACGGAATCCACCGAAAGTTCAAACCAAGTTCCTACGGTCACCGAGTATTCGAGTGAAGTGGTGGTGGGGATTGGTCTTGTTGCCCGTTCTGGGTTGGGCTTGGCGGAGATTTCGTTCACCTTAATCGGCAATAGAAAACCCAAATCCATCCATCGACAGATTTGGGTTCTTTGCTAGGGAGGCAATGGGGATTAGTCCAAGCGTTCCAAGATTGTGGCCACACCTTGACCCATTCCGATACACATCGTTGCCAAACCGTATTTGCCGTTGTTTTCTTGGAGAATGTGTGCCAAGGCTCCAGTGATACGTGCACCAGAACAACCCAAGGGGTGTCCCAAAGCAATCGCCCCACCTTTGACATTGACGATGTCTTGACGATCCATAATTTTCAACTCTTTCAAGACAGCCAATGACTGGGCGGCAAAAGCCTCATTCAATTCAATGAAATCCATGTCGTCCAAACTCAATCCTGCTCGTTTGAGGGCTTTTTTGGTGGCAGGTACCGGACCACGCCCCATTAAAGAAGGCTCACAACCAGCCGAGGCAGTGGCAACGATACGGGCCATTGGTTTGAGTCCCAGTTCCTTAGCTTTTTCAGCCGACATTACCAATAAGGCAGCAGCACCATCGGAAATTGCTGAGGAGTTACCAGCAGTGACCGTTCCGCCTTTGGGGTTGAAAGCCGGACGCAATTTGGCAAGGTTTTCCACTGAGGAATCAGCGCGAACCACCTCGTCTTTGTCAACGATCGTCAAACAACCGTCAGCATCGTGTCCTTCGACCGGAATTAATTCATTTGCCCAAGCATTCTCCACGGTGGCTTTATAGGCACGTTTGTGAGATTCATCGGCAAACTGGTCTTGGGCTTCGCGTGAAATCTGGTTGAATGCTCCCAATGCCTCGGCAGTAATTCCCATCATGCCGGCAAATTGAGTGACGTGCAAGGAGAGGGCAGGGTTTATGTCAACACCGTGGGTCATTGGGATGTGTCCCATGTGCTCTACACCACCACAGATGAAAATGTCTCCATTGCCAGCTTTGATGGCGTTGTTGGCTTCGTGAATCGCGGTCATCGAGGATCCACACAGACGATTGACAGTTTGGGCAGAGATGGTATGGGGCAGTCCCGATAAAATGCCAGCCATTCGACCGATGTTGAAGCCTTGCTCTTTGGTTTGTTGTACACAACCCCAAATGATATCTTCAATTTCACTGGCTTTGACTGCAGGATTTCGTTCGATCAGGGCTTTGATCAGGTGAGCCGAGAGGTCTTCGGCACGAACATTTCTAAATACACCGTTCTTTGATTTTCCCATAGGGGTGCGAACGGCATCGACGATAACGACTTCTTTCATGATAATTTCCTCACAAACTTATTTGTTGTAATATGTGGCACCAGATGCAGCCATTTCGCGCATTTTGGCAGTGGGTTCATAGAGTTTTCCAAGATGGGCATACTTGTCAGCCATTTCACAGACGGCTTTCAAGCCAAGCAGATCAGCATAATGTAGAGCACCACCCAAGAATGGAGGGAAGCCAATACCAAAAATCAGCGCCATGTCGGCTTCATTTGGTGAGTCCACAATGCCTTCTTCCAAGCAGCGAATGGTTTCGATCAGCATCGGCACCATCATGCGTTCTTGGATTTCTTCTGCGCTAAATTCTTTGGTGCCATCTTTTTGGACTGTGGCAATCATACCGACAACTTCGGGATCTGCACTTTTCTTGGGCTTTCCTCTGCGATCGAGGGTGTACTGGTAATAGCCTTTGGCGTTCTTTTGACCGTAGCGTTCGGCGTCAACCATGACGTCTAGAGAGGTTCGACCATCAGCCGCCATGCGATCGGGGAAACCATCTGCCATGATCGCTTGGGCGTGGTGGGCGGTATCCATGCCAACTACATCGAGAAGGTATGCAGGACCCATCGGCCAACCAAACTTTTCCATGACCTTGTCGACCTGTTGGAAATCAGCCCCTTCGGAAATGAGCATTTGGAACCCAGCAAAGTATGGGAACAAGACGCGGTTGACCAAGAAGCCAGGGCAGTCGTTGACCACGATTGGCAACTTACCCATTTTGAGAGCATAGTTAACCGCCGTTCCTACAGCACGTTCAGAGGTTTCTTTTCCACGAATGATTTCCACCAGTTTCATGCGGTGTACGGGGTTAAAGAAATGCATTCCACAGAAGTTCTCGGGGTGTTTTAAGCCTTCTGCCAATGAGGTAATCGAAATCGTAGAGGTGTTCGAGCAAAGGACAGTTCCTTCTTTGCACTTGCCTTCAACTTCTGCCAAGACAATTTTTTTGACTTTCGGGTTTTCGACTACGGCTTCCACAACCACGTTCACATCGGCAAAGTCTGCTTCTCCATAAGAAAGGGTTGGGGTGATGTTGCTCAATACTTCTGCCATGCGGGCTTCATCAATTTTACCACGCTTCACCAATTTCGAGGTCAGTTTGGCGGCTTCGTTCATACCTTGATCAATCCCTGCTTGACGAATGTCTTTCATGATGATGGGGACATCTTTGGAGGCTGATTGATAGGCGATACCACCACCCATGATACCGGCTCCGAGGACTGCGGCCTTTTTAACATCATCGCCTTGCTTGGCTTGTTTTTTACTTTTGCCTTTGATGTATTGATCGTTCAAGAATAAACCCACCAAAGACTTGGTGACATCGGTTTTGGCAACTTTGATGAACTCTTTCATCTCGACAACCAAGGCTTTATCACGAGTTTGTCCAGCCCCTTTTTGAATCGAGTTGATGGCGGCAACTGGAGCAGGGTAGTGTCCTTTGGTGGTGGCTTTGGTCATTCCGATGGAACTTTGAAAGACCAACATCGCTTCAGCAAAAGGGAGGTTGATCTTACCAGTTTTTTGTGCACGACGGGTTTTCCAATCCAATTTGCCTTCAATCGCTTGGTTGAGAATTTTGTGACCAGCATCGACCAACTTTTCTACTGGAACTACCGCATCGACCAGATGTTGTTTCAAGGCTTCAGGTGCTTTGAGTTGTTTTCCTGTGGTGATGTTTTGGATGGCATTGTCGACACCAATGACTCGAGGCATGCGAACGGTACCACCAAAGCCAGGAATGATACCCAGTTGGGTTTCGGGGAGTCCAATTTTTCCTTTGGTGTCAATCAAACGAAAATCGGTAGAGAGGGCCATTTCACATCCACCACCCAGTGCCAGTCCGTTGATCGCGGTTACAGTGGGGAAGGGAAGGTCTTCGATATCGCTGAATATTTTATTGCAAAATGCCAACCATTCACCCAATTGTTCATCGGTTTGTTTGAAGGCTTCACCAAACTCAGTGATGTCGGCACCGACAATGAATTGACCTTTGGCAGAACGCACCAACAGTCCTTTGATACTGTCTGCTTTTTCTTGTAATAAGTCGACAGAATCTCTCCAATCTTGAAGTGCAGTGCGATCGAATTTGTTGACAGATTCGGTTTCATAATCAAAGACCAGTTCAACAACACCGTTGTCTAGTTGGTTCAATTTGACGGCTTTTCCTACAAACATGAACATTTCCTTTGTATAGGGGTACAGGGTACGATTATCAAGAAGTGAATGCGCATTCACTTTGTAAAACAAGTATCGGTGTCTTTATGGGTTGTCAAAATTCACCGAGATATTTTTAGATTTTTCAGTGTAAGTTTTTGGACCCATCTTCTTTTAAAGTGTACAACCATAAGGAGATTCTATGTCAAAACGTCTACACATGTCGATTCCCAAACCCTGTTCAGCCGATTGGTCGAGTATGACCCCAGAAGATCGAACTAGGCACTGTACACTATGTGA
>CAKZLX010000318.1 GCA_937127265.1 uncultured Pseudomonadota bacterium | reverse complement strand
ATTCTCTATCCAAACTCGGCGGCATTGGGGTCACCACGTGCTGATGGGATGAAACATCTATGGACGTTGTGGTGGATGCGGTCGAGTGTCTGGGAATATGGTGACTTTCCCTACCAAACTGATTTGGTCAATTATCCGATTGGCATGGACTTGTATCCGATTGAACCCTTGAATGGTTTGGTGGCCTTGTTCTTTCCTTGGATGCCATTGATTGCCCTCTCCAATTTTTTGGCTCTGGGTAACATGGTACTCACCGGTGTCGTTGGGGCTTGGTTTGGTCGTTTGCTCTCTCGGTCACGCGTGGGTGGTTTTGTATCCGGAACCTTGCTTGAAGGCTCAGCCGTCATGGCCTTTTTTATTCATGTTGGCGTTGGGGAACTACACCATCTGTGGTGGTTACCATTGGGGCTTGGTTGTCAGTTAAAAGCACGCAAGACACAAGAGTGGAAATGGTTCATTGCCGTTGCAATCTCTTTGGTAGGGGCGATGCTCTCTTGCTTTTACTTGGGCTTCTTTTTGGCTTTGTCGGTATTGATTTGGGCTGTTTTGACAGGCTGGAAAGGTCGTCACACGCCGAAATTGGTGTTGCAATATGTCTTGGCTGCGGCACTGTCGATTGCCATTGTGGTACCGGTCACCAAATCCTTTGCTTCCTCTTATAAAACCGGTACGGTCCCCGAAGTGGGTTTGATGAATTACATCACCCAAAATCACGGTCAACCGGTGACTGATCCTCCGGCCGCACGGTTGGAAACCAGTCAGTTGCTTTCTCCAAATCGGGAAGCGCAAAGTACAGAAGATGCCGCTTATGGTGGTGGTCGATATCTTGGTTGGTTATCACTGGGTTTTGCTTTGGTTGGTCTGGTTCGTCAACCAAAAAAAGCCCTGCCCTGGTTGGCTGTTGCAGGGGTCGGGATCTTATTTGCCTATGGGACCTACTGGACGATTGGTGGCGAAGAAGTTCGGAATGCCAATGGGATTCGTTTGGTGATGCCGATGTTTTGGCTCAATCGTGCCTTGGGGTATTTGGCTGAACCGTTGAACTTTCCCATTCGTTTTTTGGCGATGACTGCGATGGCGGTATCGGCTTTGGGGGCATTGGCCAGTCGTTCGAAATGGGCTATCCCAGTGGTGATGTTGGCTAGTTTGGAGATTGCTTGGGGGCAGATGAACCCTTATCCTTGGCAACGATTTTATCCCCGTCAAGCCCAAGCCCTTTCGGTGATGCGCGGAGTGGATGACAAAGCGGTTATCGATTTGGCGTTGGCGGTCCGCTCGGATATGGAAAATCGCTACAATGCCTTGGGAACCCAGATTGTACATGGTCACAAATTGCACGCTGTCCCTGTTGAGCGTGTTGAATACTTTGCGCGTGAAGGTCAGATTTTTGTGCAAGCAACAGCCCTATTTCGAGACTTGAAGCCCTTTTACGAGAACCGTGGTGGTACCATGCAGTCCGAATATCGAGCCGATTTGGCAGTTTTGCAAGATGCAGGATTTGGCTGGATTGTGGTTGGCTATCGCAATGGTGCTGAACGGATGCCTCAAGGTATTGTGGATGCTTTGACAACCTTGTGTGGCCCTCCGGTTGCCAAAGATTCCGGCATTGGGGCATGGAAGTTGCCTGAAGTGACCTATACTGAAGATGAATTGCGTCTCTGGAAAAATCAGCATCGATTGATGATGGAGGCGATTTCGTTGAAAATGCCGGGTATGGGACCTCCCCAAGGACAACCTCCATCCCCAAACAACTGAACACCGTGGAGCATTGATGTATATTTCCTCTGTTGAGGTCCAAGGACTGGCTGATTTACCCTATTGTTTGCAACAGGATATACCTCCCCAAGGTCTTCGGTTCACTGCCGCTACCCCTGAAACCACGGCGTTTGCTGATGCGATTGCCGTGTGGTTTGCTGCCTTTGACGAACTTGCTCTGGTGGATTTGGTGGTGGAATTTGGCTGGGCACAAGAAGAAGATATCGAGGTGCTTGGCGAGGGATTGGTTGAGGAACTCTCTTGGTTTGACGGTACCAATGCCTCCATGTGGGTCGAAGACCGAACCGTCAGTATCTCTTTGGTATTGGTGCTGGATACAGATACGGTACAGGACTTGCGACGACTGATTCCACAGCCAGAAGTGCAAGTGGCCTTGATGACCGAGGCTACCTTTTCGGCAACATTATCCCTACGTTGGAGTGATGATTATCAAGTGGTCAATTTGGCCTTGTCTGGTATTCAGTTGGGACAATGGCGTATGCCTGCGGAGAGACCTGCCTGGTTTTTCTCAATGACACGATTGTTTCAACGACGATTCTTTCGCAACCACAATCGTTTTTCAGTGGCCGAAGAGGCCTTGTCGGTCATGCTTTCGATCGATGGGTTTGAACGATACCAGCAATTTCAGTCTGCCTGTGCAAGGTGGGGCGATATTCGTGTGGTCAGTGTTCTCGATCGGGCGCCGATGTTGTTGATTAACAATTTGCCATTGAGGCGTTGGGGAATGCAAATGGAGCAGAACCTACGGGTATTGGCTTCGTGGTACCTGATGAATGCAGAGATTGTCTGGTCAGACGTGTTACTGCCAGACCCACCATCAGAGAAGCAAGTGTTCGGTGTTGACCAAAAACATCCCAAGGCTATCGACGGCAGCCGTTTAAATATTCGTGAGGGAGATCAAACCCTACGCTTTCCCAATCGTTAGTGGTCGATGTAAGCCTCAAACCGCAGTGTATAAATGGTCGTGTTTAGGCGCGTACCAAACTGTTGTTGTCTGGGTTAAATCGCCATCCAACCGGTGGGTTATTGATTAAGCGATCTCCCTTGTCCAAGAGATCCCATCCGCGTTGCTCCAACACTTCAGCCAGTCTAATTTTGAGACGGTTGGACTCTTCTTCTGGATTAACCAGTGCCTCGACAAACGATTCGTGGCAAGCATCAGACTGTTGTTTGTGCAGTGTTTCAATCGATGCCAACCGCACTTCCTCATCATAGTCAAACAAGCATGCCGAAACGGGGGAGATGATTCGCTCATCGGTAAAGTCACCCAATTTGATGATCAATTGGCGTTTCTTCTCTGTTTTGAAAGGATCCATCTCTTGACCGAGCAGTTCCAGCAAGAAACCAACGGTTTTATCATCACCTTCAAATTCTTCGACGATACGCAAAGGGATAGCGAAAGCGGTGTTTTGACGAATCCATGCTTTGGTTGGTTCGACGGCTGATTCTCCATTGTTTCTGAGTAACTTGTAGAGATACTCTTTTTCTTCGATGTCTTTCATTTGTTTTTCATAGGTCAATGAAAAGCGTTTGAGCATACCTTGCAACGCCTCAGGACTGCCTTTTTCAGCCAACCATTGTGCAGAGAGCAACCGTTCTTCTTGGGGGGCATTCAAATTGTTGAGTCGTTTTATATGCTTTTTGAGTTGTGAATCTTCACCGCCACTGAATAAAAAATCGAAAAAGCCCATCGGTTACTCCAAATCAACAATCTTTATCACGTTATATCCGATCTCAAAATCATTTTCCACAATGCGCCTTATAAGAGAGTAGTGAAGATCGAACATGATTTCCCTTGTGTCAAGCTTCATCACCAGCATTTGAATGTCAAGAGAGGGCAAATATGCTATGTATATAAACAATGTGATTGCTGCTGTGATGTGTATTTCAATTAACAACGGTAAATCAAAGAGAAAAATCAGGGAATTCTTGCAAGAACGCCCCAAAGTTCATTACATTGTAAGATAGCATCAAGGCAAAAAGTATTTTGAAGGTTTGACCATGCATAAAGTTGTAATTTCATCGTTGTTTTCTGGTGGGTTGATCCCCCTTACATCCTTGTTTTTGTTTGGAATGTCTGCTTGTACAGATACCAAAGGAACCGCCACCGACTCTTCTGAAACCTGTAAGGCACCGATTGCCGAAGCCGGTGAAGACATGGTCGTCGGATTGAGTCAGCCTGTATTTTTGAACGCTTCGAACTCTCAGTGGTGCTCTGATTATGATGACAACGTTGTTTTTATTTGGGCGTTTGTCAGTGTGCCACCACAATCGGCAGTCACCGAAGATTCCTTGTCTGCCAACCGCACGATTGCTGCGATGTCACCACAGTTCACACCTGATGTGACCGGTGATTATGTAATTTCGTTACAGGTCTCAGATGGTTTGAGCGTTTCCGATGCTGACTTTGTCGTGGTTGAAGTCGTTGCCGGTGATGCCCCACCAGTGGCTGATTGTGGTGGTGAGGGTGGCTCTTACCAAGGAGATATGGGACAGTTGGTAACCTTGGATGGTTCTGGATCTTCTGACCCAGAAGGGGATGACTTGACCTATGCTTGGACCTTGACGCCACCAAACTGTTCGGATTTAAGTTCTGAGGATTTGTACAACGAAGGAACCAGTACCCCAAGTTTTGTGCCGGACTGTTCAGGTGTTTACGTCACGACACTCACCGTATCTGACGGCAATCATTGGTCAGACCCCGTCATTTGTTCGGTTGATGTGGGTTCTGAAAATCGAATCCCAGTTGCCGACGCGGGTAAAACCATGGATTTTGGTGGTTGTGCTGGTAACCCCACGCAACTGAATGGGTATGGTTCTTATGATGCCGATGGTGATAGACTCACATATTCTTGGGCTTTGGTGTCTGCTCCTACGGACTCTGCTGTCACGGATGGCAACTTTTCAGATGTTTCTAGTCCCAATCCCGAGTTTACCTGGGACGTGGTGGGTCGCTACACTTTCCAATTGCAGGTACACGACGGCCAAGCATGGTCGGCCCCCGACTTGGTTGACCTCACCATTGGTGACATTGCCAATAACGTCCGTCCCATCGCCAACGCAGGGGACTCTGTCGATATCGAAGCCACTGCCAATTGCCAATCTACGTCGTACAGTGCAGAGTGCGCTGACTGTGCACCATTTACGGTAATGTTGGATGGTTCTGCTTCGTCTGATTTTGATGGTGATATGCTCAATTTTTCTTGGGATGAACCGACTGGTGTCATGAGTATTGCCAACCCACAGGCGGCCTTAACACCGGCTTCGATACCAACTCAAGTTGTGAATGCCAACTTGTCATTTGAGGTCACTTTGACGGTATCCGATTGTCAACAGTCTGATGATGACAAAACCACCATCAACTACACTTGTGTCTCTAACTAGGATGGTATTTTTACACCGTTTGGTTGTCTTGCTTTGATTGTTTTCTATTCATTTATTCTGCTTCTGATTTTACGTGTGGCTCCGGTTTAACGGTTTCGCCAAGAGAGGAAAATCTCATGTCTTTGTTCACTCATCATCGTCCTATCTTTTCTATGCTGTTGTGTTCTTCGATAGGTCTATCCAGTGCTTGTCGTACAGAGGGGATTGATACACCCGCCACAACCGAAAAAGAAGCCACAGGTACTCCAGTAGCCGAAGCAGGGCAGGGTGGCACTTTCACCGCAGATCAACCGATTCGGTTAAATGGCGATGGATCTTATGATCCTGATGGCGATGAATTGACCTATCAATGGAGTTTTTCTCGAGTACCCGCAACCTCTAGTCTGATGAGTAACACCAACGCTTTTTCGTCAAACAACTCTGCCGATACCCAAACAACATTTTTCGCTGATACCGCAGGAACGTATATTGTTGATTTGGTGGTCACCGACAGTACTGGACTCGTATCAGCACCCGATTCAGTGGTGGTATTGGTAGAAGAAGGACAGTTACCGATCGCCGAAGCGGGTGTCGACGTGGACTTGGAAGAAGGAGAAAGTACCACTTTGGATGCCTCAAACTCTGCAGACCCCTTGGGACGGACCTTAACCTACCAGTGGGGACTGATTTCAAAACCCACAGCCTCCACGCTAACTGCGGTTGATTCTCCAACTTCAGAGACCACCACCTTTACCCCCGATGTGGCTGGACGGTATTTGGTGTCTTTGATTGTGAACAATGGTGTCAGTGATTCTTTGCCCGATACTGTAACTGTCGATGTGTTCTCATCCAACCCATTGCCACCGGTGGCTGATGCTGGTGAAGATTTATTGCAAGAATCTGATTGTACGGACATTGTCTTGGATGGATCCAACTCGATGGACCCCAATGGAGATGCCTTGGAATACTTGTGGACCGTACAGTCTAAACCTGCAGCCTCTGTCGCCAACAATGCCTCTTTTTCAAACACGCAAGCAGAAAGTCCA
>CAKZLX010000317.1 GCA_937127265.1 uncultured Pseudomonadota bacterium | reverse complement strand
GAGACCACTGCGCAATCGGTGTTTGTCTTTTCAGGCACTTCCAAAGCGGTGGTCTTGGATCACAGTCAGTTAGCGACGCTCAATTCGTCGTCATTGGAAGACATTGATTTGGAAGAGCCCAGTAACAAGGCCTTGATGGGAGATGGTTTTGCCCTCTTGTACAATGATGCCTCTGGTGCGGTACATGATGTGTACAAATTGGAATTGGAAAGTCGACAACTCACTGAGTATGTTGTGTCCAACCCTGTCCAAGAGTTGATGGTGACCGAATCTGGTCGTTACGCGGTGGCTGTAGTTCGCCCTGAGAACTCTTATGGCAGTGATTATCAAGACTCTCGCTATGGACTATCCATTTTGGACTTGTCTTCTGATGAAAGTATTTCCTTGGTTGCCCAGAGTGAACCGATTGGTGTGGCCTTGGTGGAAGATGAAAGCAACTCCTACGCTCTGGCACTGTTGGCTGGTTCGGACACCTTGTTGCAAGTGAACTTGGCCAGTCCAAACGCTCCGGCAGAAGTCGATTTGCCAGCTCCACCCATTTCGATTGCTGCGATGCCCGATGGAAACTTTGTGATTACCCACAATCAATCACTGGGTATGGTCTCTATCTTAGACCCCGCCACTTTGGAATTGCAAACCATGAGCAATTTCGCCGTCACCAACCTATTTGAACAAAAAGAATTGCCACGTACTGAAGGCAACCAGGAGGCAGAATGAACACGCTATTGGCAACATTACTTTCAGGGTCTGGAACCCAGTTTGATTACACCTATTCAATTGCCGCAGAAACTGGCTACATTGAGCAAGCCGATGTTGATTGGGATTTCACCAGCAACTGGCAACGCAGTACCGGTGGTCTCCGTTTGGGGTATCAAGTCACTTCCAATGTCGATTTGTTAGGCTCGGTACACTGGGGTACACAATACTCTGGCTACAATGATTACTACTACGACTATGACGAGTATGATAGTAATGCCTTGAGTGGCTATGACGCTCAAACTGCAGAAACCTTGATTCAGGTTGGACCCAAGTTCAGTTGGAACCTCAAGCCTTGGTTTGCTCCCTATGCAACAGTACAAGGTGTGGTCGCCCACAACCGTTTGCAAATGAGTGACAACGGGTCATTTGATGAGGATGCCACTACTTTGGTCGATGCTTCAGCCATGGGTTTCGGTGCTACTGCGGCCTTGGGATTGGAACTTCGAATCCGTCCAATTGCTGACAAGGCGCAATTGTTCTTCTATGCAGAAGGTGGTTCAAGTGCCGTTACCGCTTTGAACTTCTCCTTAGAAGGTGCTGGCACTGGTGAAAGTGACATTAATATTGGTGATTTGGGCTACGGTGGTGCGTATACACGTGTCGGTCTGGGTACCAAGTTTTAATGGATTATCGTTTGTTGAAAGGTGAAGTCTTTGGGGTTGGGAAACCAACTCTGAAGGCTTTTTCTTTTTGAGGGGCAACCGTTCTGATGTGATACACTGTTGGTGTCGTTTATGGAGGATAAATGAGCAATATGATCAAAGGTATGGTGGCGCTCGGTCTGGGTATTGTCATTGGGGTTGGGGTCCAACAGGTACAGGCGTTTCCGGCGAGTTCAGTTGGGTACGGTCAAAATCCATTGGTGTCGATTGGTGGGACAGCTTACCATGGTGAAACCAAGGTTCTGTTTACTGCACCTGCCGATCAGGACATTATTATCAAGGATCTCGTTTTTACTTCATCGAGCAATATGTCTTGTAAGCGTGCCCACAAGAGTGAACTAATTCTGGGAAGTGGAGATGTATTGGGGCAATTTGAAACCAACTCGGGTGCTTATGCCGGAACCCACGGTATGTCGACGGCAAGTTCTATTCAACATGCGATGGCTGGTGGTTTGCGGGTTCCAGCGGGGGACACCTTGACCTTTGTAGTCACTGAAGTTTCCACCTATGGGTCGTGTTCGGGGTCTACATCATACGGTGTTCGTTACATGGTATCTGGATACTATGCCCAAATGTAATTTTTGTTTGCTGTTTGGGTTACTCGCTTGTACAGGGGACAAGCAAGGTTGGGACGTACCGTATGGTCAGTCTACTGGGGAACCTGCTTCTGAACCCTCAATAGAAACGGATACTGGAGAAGAGATACCGACAGGCTATCAAATCGGTGATCCGATTGTAACGACCTCAACATTTCCTGATCCACCCTTAAACAATGGGCAAATCTTGTATGAATGGGTCGACGTGACGATTTATGATCAAGATTACGCGGTGCAAGTGGGGGTCAGTGGTGTTGGTTTGGTCTCACGACAAACCGGTGAGGTGTTGGATTCGGTAAACAATGGTCGTGCCTACACAGTGGACTCTGACGGGGATTTGATCGTGGTTGGTTCTCGAACCCATCGGATTGGCTTGTGGCGTTTTCAAGAAGGAGAAACCCTTAGTCCCGCGGGGTTTATTGAAGGGCAAGGTGTGCATGAAAAGGTGGCGGTGGACAATGAACTGGTGGCGGTCGCTTGGCGTGATCAGGGAGTTAGACTCTATCAAAGTACCACTGATGTGCAATTGCTCTCCACCATACCGACTACCGATGCTTATGCTGTGGACCTTGTTGGTGAACGCTTGTTTTATTCTGATGCCGATGAATTGGTAATGGTGGATGTTGCTGATCCCGCAAATCCACTGGAATTACAGCGTGTTCCTTTGGACAGTGAAGTCCGCGATATCGATGCCAGTGCCCGATTTGTGGCTTTGGGACTGGGGGGGAATGGGGTTCAGGTGTTGGCTTTGGACAATGACCGATTGATTT
The DNA here is from genome assembly GCA_937127265.1 of uncultured Pseudomonadota bacterium. Taxonomy (GTDB): domain Bacteria; phylum Myxococcota_A; class UBA796; order UBA796; family UBA796; genus CAJWHX01. The sequence continues at coordinate 3,399 of CAKZLX010000317.1, read as the reverse complement.
CTTTGGACACCGCAGAACCACCCGGTGGTGTCTTTTCGCTATCGTTGGATGATTCCTTTTTGTGGGTGGCTTCATGGGAAACGATCACTTTGTACACCTTGGAGAATGAAACCCTCTTGCCACTGGGACAAGAGAAACCATTATCCGCGGCGATGGGTGTAGCAGCCTCCAATGGACAAGCGGTGGTTGCTGATTGGTATCAGTCCACCATTGTACAGCAAGTCTCCAATCGTTGGGGTGCTGAAGTACACTTGCCCACCACGATGCGTTTTCACCAAGGAGAAGCCGTTTCTCAAACCTTGTGGGTCTACAATTATGGTGCTGAACCACTAGAACTCGCCTTTGACAATATCCCCAGTGGTTTCTCTGTGGAAGAAATACAATCCGATACTTCAGGGGCAAACATTCCAGTGGGAGGACGGGTGTTGTTTCGGGTTAGTGTGCCCAATGGTGCTTGGTCGCCGACCTCTCTCTCTTGGACCAGTAACGATCCCGATGAATCGACTGGACGACTTGATATCCGCCCCTCCAATGCTGGTGAAGGTGCTCTACATCCCGACTTTGCTTTGCCCTTGGTGTCGGCTGCTGGCATACAAGGTACTGGTAGACTGGCAGACTATCAAGGCAAAGTGCTATTTTTATCGTGGTGGTCCGATTACTGACCCGTTTGTTCTCTGGAGGTTCCAGATTTAGCCCAAGGTGTTGCCCAAGCGTTTGAGAACAATTCTGATGTTGTGGTGTTGCTAGCCAATGCAGGCAATACAGCCGGTGTTATCGAGCAATTTCTTTCCGATGCCCATACCGATCTTCCCAGTTTAATGGACCAGAGTGAATCGCTGTATCGCGCCTACGATGTACCAGAGCACTTTGCCCCTTTTCCACGACATGTCATCATCGATCAAACGGGTGTGATTCGTTATCTTTCGGGACAATATGATGCCACAGGTGTAAAAAGTGTCATTACAGACCTGTTGGAATAAAGATTGAGGCGGTTTGCCATTTTATATACAGAGAACATTCAAAATCTATCCACAGAATAGGGATGTATTTCTGTTCGATTTACGATACACTATTTTCAACAAAGTATATTTTGCCATTCAAGTCCCATGTGATAATTACAGTTGGATCTGAAAGAGGGTAGTCATGGACAGCAAACAATTAGAAATGATAGAACAACTTGGCTCAAAGAGTATCGCCCGCCAATTGGAAGCGATTGAGGCGTTGCGGGGTGTCCAAGAAGATACCGTTTTGCGTGAGTTCATTCGGGTCATGGTCGATCTCGAAGATTTGACGTGGGTCAATTTGGAAAAATCTCCCCATCCAAAAGTGGAAGCCTACAAAGCCGCCAAAGAAATTGCCACCGTTGATATGTTGTTGCTTTCAGTGCTCGATCGTAAATTGGCAGAGGTTCGAGGTGGTTCGGCATTTTTATTGGGTGAAGTGGCAGAAAAGTCAGATGATGAAGCCAAGACCAAAGCCATTCAAGCCTTGCGCAATGCCCTCCAAGACCCTGATCCGCGTGTTCCATATCAAGCCATGCGTTCTTTGGGTCGTTTGGGTGCCTTGGATATTCAAGAAGTGTTGCCGTTTTTTGAAGTACCTTCTTCCAATATACAGTTCCACGCTCTACAATCATTGGGAACCATTGCTGGTCCTCAGGTCAATCAAGTGTTGGACTATATCGCCAACAACCCTGAGGAATCAGTAGCCTCTAGAACTTTGGCGATTAAGCAACTTGGTGAACGTAACGCGGTTGATATGTCTAGTTCCTTGATTGAATTGCTCCGTGATGAACAGGCCAGCATTCGTCATCATGCAGCCTTAGCTCTTGGACGTATGGGTGCTTTTAATGCCGTCAAAGATCTCTATCAAGCCTTGATTGACGAAGATGAAGATGTTCGCTACGCGGTAGGGGTGGCTTTGGGTTTACTCGGTGATGTTCGGACGATTCCATTCTTACTCAAAGCCCGTTACCACGCCGATATGTACACCAAAGAGATGGTGGAGTTTGCCTTGGAACGTTTGGGTGCCGATGCACTTGCTGAACTGATTGGGGCGATGCGAAAAATGCCGATGCCCTATCGTATTGACGCCATCAAACGGTTGGAAGAACTCAAAGATGAACGGGCAATGTTGCCACTCATTCAATACTTGCTCGACGAACAGGTCTACAGTGATGTGCGCAAGGCCTTATTGGCCCTCGAAGAGAAAATTGAAGCACCTTTGATTTATGTCTTGGAACGAGAGGATGCTTCGATTGAACTCAAAGAGAAATCGATTCGTTTGTTACTCGACCGCAATTGCAAAGAGGCCGTAAAGCCGTTGATTGCCTTATTGGGTGATGCCGATGCTTCTTTACGAGAATTGTCAGCCCGTTCGTTGGGTAAACTCACAGTCACTGATGATAAAGTCATCAAAGATATCGAAAAGGCATTATTGGATGTGATTGCCAAAAAAGACCGTGAGTCCGATGATGTGATTGCCGAGTGTTTATTGGGCTTGGGTAAATTGAAATCGGTGTCTGACAAAGCCAAAAAAGTCCTGCATGCTCATCTCGATCACCTGAACAGCAAGGTACGTGGATACAGCATTTCAGCGATTGGTGAAATTGGTGACACCTCAATTGTCGACACACTTATTGAGCGAATGATGGACACCTCTCAAGACAATCGTCCACTGATGATTCAAGCCCTTGCCAAACTGGGTGATCCTAAAGCGGTCGATCCTTTGTTGGCGATTGTACAAGAAGCCCAGCGCAATGCCGCAACAGGATTGCGTGGTGCCTACTTGGGTTCCTATGCGATTCAAGCCTTGACCAAATTGGGTGAACCTAAGGTCGTTGATTTGCTGCTGACCGACTGGGAAGAAGAATTGGAGTACGGATTGGTCCAAATGGGTGCCAAAGCGGTGCCATACCTTGAACGAGCATTGGTCAACAATCGTGAGCCACGCGTTCGTGCCAACGCCGCTGAAGGGTTGGGCTTGGTTGGTAATACTTCTTCAATGGGGACATTGATTGCTGCTTTGCAAGATTCCGATACAGTTGTGGTTCAGTCTGCGGCTAAGGCGTTGCAAAAGGTACATGCTGGATGAAATGAAGGCAATGAAGGTCGATTGTTGATTAGGCCTTGACTGACATTTTATGACTGAGGATATGAGAACGGTCAAAAGGTAAAAGGCCGAGTTGGATTTTCTTGGAGATAGGGGAAAAGAGTCTATCCCCCTTTTGCACATATTCTTGTTGGACTAAGTGTCTGAGTAGTTCTTTGGTGGGCGATAGCGCATTATACATTTGTTGGGTATATCCTTCACGATGAGCCCAACACAAATAGTAGTATCGTGGAATAAATCCTTGAAAGACAGTCGGATTTTCATCGATTAGACTTTGGTAACTTTCCA
>CAKZLX010000316.1 GCA_937127265.1 uncultured Pseudomonadota bacterium | reverse complement strand
TGTGAGGACTGCTCTCGCCTGACAACCGTTCACCTTCCAGGTAATGAAACAATTGGCTATCGTTTTCTGGGGGCAGTACATCGACAGCGCATCAGCGAACCCCTAAAAAGCGATACGAAATTATTTTCTAAGTTCCGCGAGGAAATGACAAACTCGTGGTCCAATCAACGTAAACGAAAGCTTCGTGAGCTATTTGGAATCGGCTTACACTTGATACCGACCTTAACCCAAGGATTCAAGGCGTTTATCAAGTCAGAAATTGAAGCACAGTACGTCGGTTTCAATATGACAGACATGCCTGACAACAGAATGAACCAGTTTGTACAATACAAAGCAAGGCACATTGCCACCCTTTCACCGTTTGAACGACAGCTTCACCTTCAACAATTATTGCCGCACCTACAAACGGCTACCTTGTGCCATACTGTCGCAGCCGAGTTCTCCAACCTCCCAAAGGACGCAGATTTGTACATTCAAAAAGGTTTGAAACTGGACCCCAACAATTTCTCGCTGCTAGTCTTTGCAGAGACCTTTTATCTGCAACATGAAAACCCGAAAATGCTCTCTTTTGTTCAGAAAAGAATGCAACGGCTGAATATTCCCTGCGGAGAATCTGCCAATGTACAAGACTGGATTGATCGCTACACCATGCTCTGCAATGACTATCAACATTTTTCTCCCAAAACCGACACCAGCACAACCGCCGCTGAATTGATCGAACTGGAAGCCAAATTGAATCATTACTGGATGTCAATGTTGCCCAGTGAAAACAATATCGGGAGAAGTCAAATCATCGACGAGCTGTGCAATCAAAATCGTTTCCTGAGTGCTGGTTCCGCAAGCTATGTCGGTTGGATGCGCAATCAACACCGCTACCAAGAAGTGGTCGACTACATGATGCCATTAATTCAACAAGGTGAGCTCTCTCGCATACGGCACCAATCTAACGAGTGGGGGTTCGAAACCTTTATTGGCAATGGGCTTTCCAGTTTTCTAGATAGTAAAGACGAAGCACACATCTCACAGGCGATTCAAATCATCGACGCTCTTGAACAACACATCCCCACTTGGCATACCCGAAGTGCACTGTATGCTTGCGCCTGTGTGGCATCCCGAGCCAACCAGGTGGACCGTGCCCTTGTCTACATCAACGAATACAGATCAGAACACGATGGCCAGGTTATTTTTCAGATGGACGAAGACTCCGACTTTCAGAACGTGCACGAACACCCCGAGTTTTTAGCCATCTTTGAAGATGAACTGGAAAAACTATAGTCCCCGTCTCCACTCTGGACGCAAACCAACCTTACCTTCCAACGCCCCAGCGATCAATTCCAGCATCGGA
>CAKZLX010000315.1 GCA_937127265.1 uncultured Pseudomonadota bacterium | reverse complement strand
AGACCACAGGCATCAAGGTGGCTACGATGGTAGTATTGTTGAGAAAAGCAGATGCCAATATTGTAGGGAGAATCAAACGGAAAAGGGCTTTACGTTCAGAAGCAGGACGACCAAAAAGAGAGTTGGACAATCTGTTAACCACACCCGTTTCGCGTACACCAGAGGCAATGATAAACAAGCCAGCAATGGTCAGCATACCGACATTGGAAAATCCAGAGAATGCCAATTCAGGTTCGATAATTCCGAGTGTGGTGAAAATAACCAACACACCCAATAACGCAATGTCAGGGGTTAGCCATCCAAGCATCATCAATAAAAATGCAAAGCCAATCCCGAAGAGGGTAATTCCACCATCTGTGCTCATTCAGTGTCATCATCCTTGGTCTTTCGTTTGCGCGTGGTCTTTTTCTTTGGTGTTTCGTCAGTGTTTTCAGTCGTCTCGTCTGTTTTCTTTTTAGTCGTTCGTTTACGCGTGGTCTTTTTGGGCTTTACCTCTGCACTTGTGTCAACATCCGTTTTGGTTGTTTTATTTGATGTTTCTTCGGCGTTTTCAGTCGTCTCGTCGGTTTTCTTTTTAGTTGTTCGTTTACGCGTGGTCTTTTTTGGTTTTACTTCTGCGCTAGTGTCAACATCCGTTTTGGTTGTTTTTTTCTTTGCGGTTTGATCTGTGTCTTCTGTGGTTGTCTCTTCAGTGGATGTCACAGGGGCAGTTTTCTTTTTGACTGTTCGTTTACGCGTGTTTTTTTTGGGCTTTGCCGCTTCCGAATCTGCGATGGTGTCTGGATTGTTATCCGCAGATTTGGCGGTTGTTTGTTGAGTGGCACTGTCTTCGGTTTCTGTAGACTCGACTTTCTTTTTGGTTGTTCGTTTGCGCGGGGTTTTTTTGGGCTTTTCATCCACAGGATTGTTGGTACTGGTTTGAACTTTTCTATCTTTGTTTTCCTCAACAGTTTTCGATGTTTCAGACACAGGAGGTTCTTCTGGGTTTACCGGTGTTTGTTTTATCTGTTGATGGTTTGCTAACAGTTCTTTGGTCTCTGTAAGGTGGGTGGTGTCATTCCACAGTATTTCACAGAGAGCCTCTACGTTATCTTCGATTAGTTCGGGTTCTACCGACTCGATTAATTGTGTAAAGTAAAAATACCGGAGACTGTGGAGTAAATCTTCAGCATCCTTTTTGATGGTAAAGTTGGCCTTTTTACTGCGGATGGGTTTTTGATCATTACCATAGAGTTCACCGGCTTTGTAGAGGGCATTTAAAATATGCTCGACTTCAGTGGTATTGGCAGGTGGTTCAGTTTTTCGGCATCTTCGGGCGACATCTCCGTAGGTGAAGACCAAGGTGGACCGTTTTTTTCGAGCCCGTCTATCCAAAATGTGATCCACAAACTCGTGTACCACTGTATGTCTGATGAAGTGGGTTGTTGGGTGGATACCGTTGTCAACCAAGAGACTCGACCATTTGTTAGCCAAGGGGTGTTGGTAGGTGGGCGCCTCAATTGTTTTGATGATTGGGACGGTGTCTTTAATGGAGACCAAGTATCCACCGCCTTTATCGTTATCGACAATGTTAATCAGTTTGGATTTTGCAGCGGCTTCTAGGAAGTCGGTAAACCCACTGTATCCAAAATCTGTTTCGTCAAATGTCGGTGTTTTTCGTAAGATGAACTGTTTTACCCGTCCAGCAGATACAGGGCGAGGCTCATCGCGTTGAATAACTTTCACTGTGTCGATAAGTAGAGCGAAGGCTTCTTGTGAGGTGAGTGGGTTTGGTGTCAAACTTGTATCATCAGTGGACTCCTCTTCCTTTTGAGAGCGTTTGAGAAGATTGTCATAGAAAATGAATTCATCACAACTTGAAGCCAACAGTCGTGAGGTGGCTTTTCGGGTTCCTAGTCCAATGATTCTCTTGTCAAGTTCACGGAGTTTCATCACCAAAGGGGTAAAATCACTGTCGCCACTCAGCAAAACAAAGGTGTTGATGTGTGGGCGAGAATAGACCAGTTCCATCGCATCGACAACCAAAGCGATATCGGCTCTGTTTTTGTCTTGTCCACGATAGGAAGTGAGTTCCATCATCGATATCCCTTGCTCCAACAACGATTGTTTGAACCTTGCAAAGCGACCCCAGTCTCCATAGGCCCTTGAAATGATGATCCGTCCCTTTTCTTTGAGGTGGTTCATGACCAGTTTGATGTTAAATTTGCCAAGGTTTTCGCGTTTGGCACCGGCTTCAATGTTTTCAAAGTCAATTAGGATACAGAGGTTTTCTTCGTTCATATAAATCGGGGGAGATAAAGGTGGGAAAGGTCGTGGATACACGAAAAATATTGAGTGAAACTCTATAACGGTTTATGTGAGATAACTCAATTCAATCTAGGGGAGATGATGCAACAGTTTAAGGGAACCGAAGAATATATCGCCGATGATGGACTTCTAGCCGATGTGAATGCGGCGATTGTCTTGGAAAAACCGTTACTGGTTCGAGGAGAGCCTGGTACTGGAAAAACGATGTTGGCAGAGGCGATTTCTAAAGCACTCAACAAACGTTTGATCCGCTGGCATGTTAAATCGACAACCAAAGCCCAAGAGGGACTCTACACCTACGATGTTGTACAACGTCTTAATGATTCCCGATTTGGTGGTGGTGATGTTGGTAATATCGGGCATTACATTAAGATGGGTCCACTGGGAGAAGCCTTCTCTAGTCCTGAACAAGTGATTGTATTGATTGATGAAATTGACAAAGCCGACATTGAATTCCCCAATGACTTGTTGCGTGAACTCGATGAAATGGCATTTTTCATTCCAGAAACCAATGAAACCATTGTGGCAAAGGTGCGTCCAATTGTCTTGATTACCTCCAATGCTGAAAAAGAATTGCCCGACGCCTTTTTGAGACGGTGTTTGTTTCATTACATTGACTTTCCATCTCCTGAACGGATGCGAGCGATTGTACGTGCCCACTATCCCACAATGAATAACGACTTGGTCCAAGTTGCGATCGATAAATTTTATCGTTTGCGGCAAGTCGATGGTTTGCGAAAGAAGCCATCTTCATCGGAATTGCTCGATTGGTTGGCGGTTTTGGTACGGATGGGGGCTTCGGCAGAATTGATACGTCAAGAGATGCCCTTGTTGAGTACCTTAATCAAACGAGAGCAAGATGTTGCCTTGTTGAAACAATTACGGGCAAGGCGTCGATTCTAATGTTTACCTTGTTGCTTTATCACTTGCGTCACCAAGGAATTTTGGTGGGTACCCATGAATGGCTGACCTTTTTAAAAGGTGTTCACAAGGGGCTAGCCTATAATTTGGATAGTCTTTACCAATTGGGTCGTACGACGTTGTGTAAAACGGAGGCAGAATTTGATGCATTTGACCAAGGTTTCTTAGAGGCCTTTGAAGGGGTTGAGATTGCTGATGTTTTATTTGAGCAAATGATTCATCAGCAGATCCAACAGTGGCTGGAAAACGCCAAACGAGCAGAGGGAGAGTTGGTAGAGCCAGATATTCCGATTGACAAATTGATGGAGGAGTTGGAAAAGAGGATTCAGGAGCAAACCAAACGACATGATGGTGGAAGTCGTTGGGTTGGCACTGGCGGGCGCTCTCCATTTGGACATTCGGGTCGGGCTTCTCACGGGATTCGAGTGGGGGGACAGTCCAAGAATCGTTCGGCGATTGCTGTAGCAGGTGAACGAAAATGGCAGGCTTATCGTAAGGACAACACGCTTGATATTCGCGACTTACAGTTGGTCATCAAGCAATTGCGACAGTTGACCCCGACTGGTGAGTGGCAATTGAATGTCGATCAAACGATTCGAAAAACGGTAGCCAACGGTGGCGAAATCGAATTGGAATTTGCCCGTGAAAAGAAAAATCGCCTGCATCTTGTCTTGCTACTTGATTCTGGAGGGTCGATGGAAGCCCATGCTAGAATGGTCGAACAGTTCTTTACGGCGTTCTCGGAAAGCAAAGGGTTTAAGACCTTTCAATCTTGGCATTTTCACAATGTTCCCTATGGTCGATTCTTTACGGATAATAAAACCGAAGCTATTGACAATCTTTTGCAACAATGGACAGTTCATCATCGAGTGGTTTGGGTTGGTGATGCTTGTATGGCACCCTATGAATTGTTTTCACCTACCTATCACTCCAACATGCGGGGGATTGATTGGATTCGAAGGATTGTAGAGAAGTGTCCACAATCGATTTGGTTAAATCCAGAGCAACCTAGATTTTGGAACCATCCTACCATTGAAGGGATCGGCCAAGTGGTGAAAATGTTTCCTTTAACGATTGATGGACTGTCCAAAGGGGTTCAGCAGTTGCGATGAATCTGCTGGTGGTTCGCTTGGTATTTGTACTGGCCATTTTTACCGTTGGTGCAGCGGCGCCTTTGGCACGCTTGGCCGAAGGTATTCATCCATTGTCCTTGGGGTTTTGGCGGGTAGGCCTCGTTGGTGCCATGATGTTGCTATGGTCAGGGATGCCCAGACTGTCTACTAAAGATTGGGGCTTGACCAGTATTGCAGCACTTTGTTTGACGGGACACTTTTGGGCTTGGTTTGCCTCATTACAGGAAACGACCATCTTGCGTTCGACGGTCTTGGTTTGTTTGAATCCAGTTTGGGTCGGCCTTTGGGAGTGGATAGAGACCCGTCGTTTCAACAGGATGTTTTGGCTGGGGACAGGGTTGGCGATTTTAGGCGCTACGGTGATGTCTTTTGGTGGGCAAGATATCAATGGTGCTCAATCTCTTGTGGGAGATGGCTTAGCATTGTTGGCGGGGGTGTTGGGATCGATTTATCTACTGCTCAGTCAATCTGTACGTCAACGGGTAGAGATAGCCCCTTATACGGCACTGTTATGTTTGATAACCGCCATGTTTCTTTGGGGTGTGTCGATGACACAACAAGTATCTGTGGTGGATGATTGGACTCTTGCACCTATGGTAATTCTCGCTATGGCATTGGGACCGCAACTCTTTGGTCATGCTGGACTCACTTGGACTGTCAAATACCTATCGGCGGGAACGATTGCCCTTGGATTGCTGTTTGAGCCAGTCGGTGCTGCCATTT
>CAKZLX010000314.1 GCA_937127265.1 uncultured Pseudomonadota bacterium | reverse complement strand
TATTTTTAACAGACAACCTTCACTGCACAAATTATCAATGATGGGTCACGTAGTAAAAGTTTTACCTATTAAGACATTTGCAATTAATCCGGGTGTTTGTGAACCATATAATGCGGACTTTGACGGAGATGAGATGAATGTACACTTACCACAATCAATTGAAGCACGTCAAGAAGTTGAACAATTAATGGATGTAAAACACCAGTTAATTTCACCTGCTTCAGGAGAGACAGTAATTGGTTGTATCCACGATAGTATTTCAGGTCTTTATTTACTTACAAAAGATGGGAAGCATCCCATTGCTCAGCCGAGAAGACGAAATTGAGGTTGCAAGACGCATTGCCGAGCAAGGCAATGATGCAGAGATTGCAAAACAAATTTTAATCAATTCAAACTTGCGATTGGTTGTCTCTATTGCAAAGCAATATTCCTATCGAGGCATGCCACTTCCTGATCTTGTTCAAGAAGGAAACATTGGACTGATTCGAGCATGTGAGAAGTTTGACTGGACTCGTGGCTTCAAGTTTAGCACCTATGCATCGTGGTGGATTCGACAATCGATTGTCCGTGCAATTGAAAGTCAAACTCGAACGATTCGGGTTCCAATCTACAAACTGGAGTTGGTAAACAAGATTCACTATACTCAACGAGACTTGTATCAATCTTTGGGTAGAGAACCGACGTCCACAGAGATTGCAGAACAGCTTGATATTCCTGTTGAAAAGGTTGAAGAACTCATGCTACTGACCAAAGAACCGATGTCCTTAGACACGCCGATTGGAGAAGACAGTGCCTCTACGTTTGGTTCATTTATTGAGGACGACTCAATGCCATCACCAGACTCAGTACTTGATCTAACCACCTTAAGAGAACAAGTATCTGCGGCATTGGCCGAACTGTCCCCAAGAGAGGAAAAGGTTTTACGTATGCGATACGGAATTGGTGAACCCACCCAATATTCTCTAGAAGAAATTGGTTCTAGGTTCTTTTTGACCAGAGAACGCATTCGACAGATTGAGATCAAGGCACTCAGAAAACTTCAACATCACAGTGAGTACTTACAGTCTGTGGTCTAAGGGTCGATCTCTATATTGATTGTTGACCCCTTGTTCTTACAATTGACACGTGGACTACTTCTGTAGTGTGCGTGCCAATCTCAATCCAACATTGTTGCTGCGTCCACCAGGACCAAATGCTCCACGGGTGGTAATGCGCAAATACTTTTCCTTGTAGCAATTCCAAGCTCCACCGCGAATGACACGTGCACTCCCGGTATCTTTACCGATGGGATCAACCACTTCATTGGCAGAATAAGAATCAAAATAATCCCAACACCATTCCCAGACATTTCCACAGAGATCATACACACCCCACAAATTGGGATCTAATTTTTTGACAGGACGAGTCATTCCACCAGAATTGGCACTAAACCAAGCAACTGACAACGCGTTGTTGCTGCCTGAAAATTGTTGTCCACTTCCAGCACGAGACAAGTATTCCCATTCCGCTTCGGTGAGTAATCGATAACCATGGGCTTGACGATTCCAACGCACGTCTTCATCTTCTTCAGATTTGATCTCATAACAAGGCATCAACCCTTCACGTAAGGATAAGGCATTGCAAAACTGAATCGCATCAAACCAACTCACCATTTCCACGGGATGATCTTCTTCTTTGAATTGAGATGGATTCCGCCCAAGAATGGCTCGATACATCATCTGGGTGACTGGAGTATTGGCAACCCAAAAAGGTTGAGAAATCGTGACATTGTGCTGTGGTGCTTCATCAGACTCGGCTTGGGTGTCGGTTGGTAAAGCGCCCATTACATAAGTGCCCTTAGGTACCAAAATCATTTGCTGTTTGACTCGACCAGCACGCAACCATGCTGTAGAAAAGGGTTTTACAGCTCGAAAACCAAGTAGCGAAGGGTGAATCTCTCCATAAGTGCGCAATTCCTCTTTGAGTTCAGACTCTTCTTCTTGCAAAGTCAGTAAATCTTCTTTGTTGGTGGCTTCAACCTCTAAATATTTGGCTTTCAAAGTCTCAATCGTGTCTCGCATTTTCACCTCTGCTTTTTCAATGCGCTCCAATTGTGCAGCCGACATTTTACGCTTACCAGTGCCTGATGAGGACGATGGTTTCAGAAACGAAAAGAAACTACCCCAACCAGAGGATTTTTTGGTGTCTTTTTTCGTTGTGGATGAGCCGGACCTCATTTCTTCGATTTTGGCTTTCTCAGTATTGATGGCCTGACCAAGACGTTCGTATTCTGACTTGAGTTTATCTTGCTTTTGTCTAATTTTATCTTCAAGCTGAACCAATTGCTTATCAATCTGCGCCACTTTTTGCTGGGCTTCCAATAAAACCTGTGGGTCAATATTGGCAAATTCAGCAGTTTGTTCATCCTCGTCCAATGCTTGTCGCATCAAATTGATAACATCCATACAGCGAGCACGTCTGTCAGTGAGTTCTGGAGATAAACAATCCATAATCCCACCGAGCAATTTGATAGATACTTCTGGATAGTGAACCGACAAGGGGTCAATCCGATTGGTTTGTTTGAGTTGTAAGATTTCGTGTTCTTTGAGTTTACGATTCCAAGGTAGTTGTCCAGTCAACATTTCATAAACAATCAAAGCAAAGGAATAAATATCGGACAGTGGAGATAACTTTTTGGCCGTCAAATCTTCGGGGGCTCGGTACTGAGAGAACTGGATACACCCCATCCAGGATGCATTCTTGAACACTCCTGCATCCAAAACAATCGGTACCATACCGCGTTTGGCCAGCAAAATGTTTTTGGGTTGGAGATTCCCATGAATTAATCCATTGAAGTGAAGTGCATCGATCACATCAGCCACAGGTTCCATAACATCCAAAACTTCAACCAAAGGCAAACCTGTCTTTGGAACATAGTCATTCAGCAATTTACCTTCGTAATACGGCATGACCACTGCCAGGTTTTGTGGTGTCATCACGACATCAACAACCTCAACGGCATTCGGTAAATCCAACTGGCGATAAGCATTTATTTCTTCCAAAAAACGGTTTCGATAAGAGGCATTTAAAGCAAAGTCCTTTTGCAATTCTTTAAAAGCGAGAGGGGTTGGATCTTTTATCTCTTCACCCATTTGATTCTTGCGCACCAAGGTGG
>CAKZLX010000313.1 GCA_937127265.1 uncultured Pseudomonadota bacterium | reverse complement strand
CAATCACATCTGGTTTGTGGATTTGAATATCCCCTTTGAGCATTTGCACATATTGCCAAAAGTCTTTCATCTCATACAAGGGCCAATCCATCGGCTTGTTTTTGTCAATTTCCACTTTGTCATTGGTTGGATAATCATTACCCACAAAGTGATGCTCAGAAAAGTACTCCATGATCTTAGTAGCCTTGCTACCGCGTCCACTACTACCACGACCGTGACAGTACATGATTGTTTTTTTAGACATGTTGTCTCCTGTGTAAAACCTATAAACTCTCATACCACATAAAAGGAAGGTATGCGACCACAATCAAGGCGATTCCCATCACCAACATGGGCAACCAAAGGTGTTCGTTGTCCGACCAAAAGTCCAACTCTTCATCTTCGAGATTGGCTTCTGCGCCAATGACTTGGCGTGCCAACAGATGATTGAGGGCCACCGGTGGTGTCAAATACCCCAATTCAAAGGCGACCAACACCATCATCCAAAAGTGAACCGGATCAATCCCATTATCATAAGCCACCTTGGCTAAGGTTACCGATACCAAGACCACCGCACCCAAGGCGTCCATGGTCATACCAACCAAGACCATGAGACCAACCAAAGCCGTCATCGCCCCAACTGGACCTCCCAAATCTTGTGGGAACAAGGACATGATTTCTGCTCGTTCGACCACACCACCCAAAGCCACCGATGCACCCATCAATACCAACAAAGCACCGATATGTGTAGACGATTCGACCGTGGCATCAACCAGTGTGCGCATCAACGGTCGCTGATCGGCTTCCTCTGGAAGATTTGGACGCACCCGCAACCGTTCCCAAACCACCAAAATCAACAACAACCCTGGCAGGATTAAGGCCGCCGTTTGTTCGTTGACCCACATGTCCAACAACATGCCATAAGCCAACCACCCAGCAATGATCCAACCCACATAAGGGGTCAAAGCGCGAAGGGCAATACCAAAATTGGCTTTGGCATTCTCTTGAGGCTCGATGCGTAATGGCTGTGGATTTCGCCATAAAAATGCAGCCAACAACAACACCGCCGTCAAGATAAAGACCCACATTCCTTGGGCAAACAGTTCATCCGTGGTCACTTGTTTATTCAAAACGGCCACCAATACCACTACCAAACAGGGACGAAGAACAACCCCTAAGGAACCCGACATCGCCGTAGCCGCCAACGCCATCCGTTTACTAGCCCCAGCGCTACGTAATTGTTCAAAGATAACAGATCCAGCCGCAATCACAAAAATACCGGAGGCACCCGAGTACGCTGTGGGAATTGCTGAAAGGACCACCGCCAACCAAGCCAACACACCAATCGGTAAGCCCCATGGCGTCAACAAACCAAATGCCAAGCGGGCGACACGGGTGGTCGCAAAGAGCATCCCCGCCCAAATATAAAGTCCAATTCCCAAATAAATGGTAGGATGTTGAATAAACTTGTGTAGATAAATTGCCTGCCCTGAAGCGTGCCCCTCTAAGCCAAGGAACCAGATACCAGCGAGCAATGCCATGTAGGTAAAGAGTGGAATGGTCATCAACAACCGACCGATCGAGAAACTGCGAGTATGGGCAAAAGAAGGTTTATTCATCAAATGCATCATATTGATCAGTGCCAACAGACCAAATCCTGTACACCACAACAATGGAATTCCAGCGTGTTCGGATTCGGCTGCCGAGCCTTGTTGTACTTGATAGTCGTTCCAACAAGAAATCAACCACAGCAGATGTACAATCAGTTGGAGTCCTTGAGATACCCGATGTTCAATATCATTTTCCACTTCACGCAAGGCAATGTGTTCATTTTTTAAAGTGACAGAGATTGCCCCCAAAAGGGTCAATAAAATCAACATGTGTTTCCAATAAGGAAACTTGGCCATTTGACTAAATGTCATCTCAACGGCACGATAGGTTCGAACACCACTGGTCAAACGAGACTGAATATTGTTGTAAGCACCATGACGAACCGCACAACGCTCTGTCAAACTCTGTAAGGCGACACAATTGACCGTTGCAGTAGGTTGTGCTTCGGCAAAGGGATCTGGTTCGTCATCCGCAAAAGGGTCTTCGTCAGCAAACGGGTCTGCCTCCTCATCTGCAAACGGATCTACCTCTCCACCATCTGCGTCCTCGGCAAAGGGATCTGGTTCGTCATCCGCAAAAGGGTCTGCCTCCTCATCTGCAAAGGGATC
>CAKZLX010000312.1 GCA_937127265.1 uncultured Pseudomonadota bacterium | reverse complement strand
CCTCGAAGTCGGTGGTTTGTATCCATCTTCTCCAAATCAACAATAGAATTAACGAAATATAAACGAGGAAAAAATGACATCAAAAGTGGAACTATTTGAATCATTACCCAAGATCACTGCTTCTGTACGGAGAGAAATCCAAAAGAAAGTGGTGGGACAGGATGCGGTCATTGAACAAATGTTGTTGGCGTTGTTTTCTGGAGGCCATTGCTTGTTTGTTGGTGTTCCAGGGCTAGCCAAAACATTGATGGTGAATTCCTTGGCAGAATCGATGGGGTTGGAGTTTAAGCGTATTCAGTTTACACCTGACCTGATGCCCAGTGACATTGTGGGTGCAGAGATTTTGGAAGAAGACAAAGAAACCGGACGACGCAGTTTGAAGTTTGCCAAAGGGCCAGTCTTTACCAACATGCTTCTGGCGGATGAGATCAATCGTACGCCTCCCAAAACACAAGCTGCCTTGTTGGAAGCAATGCAAGAAAAGCAAGTGACCACACTGGGTACGACTCACACTTTACCGAAACCATTTTTGGTGTTCGCGACGCAAAATCCCGTAGAACAAGAGGGGACCTATCCACTACCCGAGGCTGCACTCGATCGTTTTATGTTTAGTGTGTTGGTGGAATATCCCTCTCAAGCAGAAGAGATTGCCATTATCAAACGGGTGATTGGCACCTCGATGGAAGCGATAACCTCTGTCTTGGATACAGAAACGCTACAAAACATTCAAGAAGTGATCAAAGAAGTTCCGCTCTCTGATACTTTGTTGCAGAAGATTACCACCTTGGTTGCTTTGACCCGTGGAGGAGAGAAAGCACCAAAAAGTGTACAGCAATATGTTCGTTATGGGGCGGGAACCCGTGCCTCGATTTATTTGAGTATTGCTGCCAGAACCAAAGCCGCTCTCCGAGGTGCAGAAACACCGACTTGGGAAGATGTGTTGGCAATCGCCAAACCAGTCTTGCGCCATCGGGTGATGGTTAATTTTCAAGCTGAAGCCCAAGGCATTACCAGCGATGACATCATTGATGAATTGGTGAAGCAACTGTGACGATACCTTGGGATCCCATCGTCCAAGATCGGTTGACGCGTTTGCATTTATTGTCGCGCGAAATCGTTTGGGGCATGAACAGTGGACAGCATCGCTCAAATCGGGTGACGCGCAGTGTAGAATTTGTCGAACATAAACTGTACCAGCCGGGTGATCCGATTTCTGCCTTGGATTGGAAAGTGTTTGCCCGGACTGATAAATTGATGATTCGTCGACAAAGTGCCGATACCGACGCCAATGTGGTACTGGTCTTGGATGCCTCGGGTGATATGCAGTCTACCGAAAATGGTCAAACCGACGATTGGGTGAATAGCAAGTTTGGGAAGTCTTTGACCACCATGGCGGGGTTGGCACAAATGGCTGATAAACGTGGTGATCCAGTGGGACTCTGGGTTTGCGGAGGTGAGGGGGCGCCAACGGGTTTTAGGGGCTTTCTACCACCGTCTGGTCGGGGACTGCACGCCATTTTTCATCGTTTGGCGACCATACAACCTTCGGGAAAAGCGGGTTTGGCTGAGAGTCTCAAACAGTTGGCTGAACGACTGCCCCAAAAGTCGATTGTGATCATTGTATCTGATTGGATGGAAGACCCCGATGAGTGGGGACCACAGTTGGAAGTTCTGGCTTCCATGGGGCATGATATTCGCTGTTTGCACTTGTATTCTCAAACCGAGTGGGCTTTTGAACTGCCTGAATCGATTCAAGTTTTCAGTGCCGAAAATCCAACCGATACGCCTTTGGATTCGATGGCCATGAAAGTGCGTTGGCAAGACGTTTTACAAGAATACCGAGATACAGTCCAACAATGGAGCGCTCGCGCCCGAGCAATTTGGGTGGAGGCTGCTTTGGAAGATGAATTGTTGCCACATTTAATTCAATTGGTGAAGGGGCGTTGATGGAACTCAATTGGCTGGCTTCGGGGTTGATGTGGTTGTTGCCATTGGCTATTGTGCCAGTGATCGCTCACTTGGTACGACGTCCACCGAAAGAACGTTGGTTCTTTGGGGCCATGTATCTTCTCCAAAAGGTCCAACACCAAAACACAACCCGTAATCGAATAGACGACTGGTTGTTGTTGCTGTTGCGAATATTGCTGCTATTGTTGCTGGGGTTGGCTGTTTTGCAACCTGAACTACGCTGGCAAGACCCCAACGAGCAAACCGAGTATTCTAAACGGGTGGTGGTATTGCTCGATCGTTCTCTATCGATGAACCAAACGCTTTCTCCAACTGATAGCAGTACAGTTTTAGAATGGAGCAAACAGCACCTAGAGGACCGTTTCAAAGAAGAGCAAGGTCAACGTATCTTTCAGTTAGGGGTGTTTGATACCACAGTGGAAGATGTCTTTTCCGAGTGGCAAGATAATGCGGTCACAGTATCTTCGGCTCTCAGTACAGTCCAACAAAGTGAACAAAGTACCGATATCGTTGAGGCGATTCAGTGGGCTCGTCAGCAACTCGATGGGCAAGGTGGTGAGATTTGGCTCTACACCGATCAGTCTGGCACCATATCAGAAGCCTTGAAAACTGAGATTGCACTGTTGGTGGAGCAAAATGTGGCACTCATTCCACATACACCAACGATTGAAGACCCCAGTAACCTTGCGATTATCAGTTCCTCCTACGGTAGTGGTGTGGAAGGTGGCTCCCTGCGATTTGTGGTGCAAAACTTTGGTGACAGCAATCGAGAAACTCGCTGTACCACGACGTTACCAGATGGCACCGAGATTCACACCATTGTCGATGTTCCAGCAGCCTCCCAAGTAGAATCCTTTGTCACCATACCAAGGG
>CAKZLX010000311.1 GCA_937127265.1 uncultured Pseudomonadota bacterium | reverse complement strand
ACTGGCAATAATTTAGGTGTTTGAAGGTCGTACCATTCGCCCCAACACTGCAATAGCCCCCGTCACCACAACCGCACTGAGCAAAGCCCATCCCACGGATGGTAAAACAGTCATTCGAAAAGCAAACCGCAACAATCCCCAAGTGCAGAGCCAAGCCAGTCCACTACCCAATATCCCAGCGATCAAGCCTGTGAGCAACATCTCCATCGAAACCATCTTGGAAATCTCGGTTTGTGTACTGCCCAGCACCGACAGCAAATGAAACTGCTGACGACGACGCTCCAAGGAGGCTTGCAAACTGGACACCATGATGATGCCACCAATCAACATCGAAAAGGCACCCATGGTTTGAATCGCCAAAGCCACACTAGACAACAACACCGATACCCGTTCTACAATGTTTCGTAGAGACACCACAGTGATATTGGGAAGGGTTTGGGCAAATTGCATTTGTACCTGTTCTTCACCTTTGGCAGTCAACTGTCCGGCTGCCAAACGAAACTGTGGAGCATCTTCGAGGGTAAAAGCCTTGCCGACCAAAAAGAAGTTCATCTCCATGGTTTCCCACTGAATCCGTCGTATCGCCGACACTGTAAAATCAATCGGGATACCCTGTATATCAAAGGTGATAGCATCGCCAACGGTTACCCCCAGTCGCTCGGCATAACGGGTTTCCAAGCACAAACCGTTGTCAGAAGTGTTGGGATCAAAGGTTCCTTCCAACACGGTTTCGGGATCGATCGGTACATCATAAGATAGACGTTGCTCTCGAGTAAACGCCCAACGTTCTGAATCAGGTTTAGTCTCTACTATTTCAGAGACCGGTACACCTTTAATCTTGGAAATACGTCCCATCACCACAGGTGCAGATTGCAAATGCGTAATTGCATTTTCTGCTAAAATCTTTTCGGTATCTGACCATTGATTGGGCTGAATATCCACAAAGAAATTGGTCGGGGCACTGGTCAAGGACACATTTTGAATCTGGTTGGTGAGAGCTTGCTGCATCAGTCCAATCGAGGTAATCACCGTTACGCCAAGCGTAAGGGCTACAATCGCTGTGCGTAAACCAAAAGTAGAGGAACCAAAGTTTCGGATTGCGTGGCGTAATGTCCAGGTTTTAACCGATTGCCTGCGCAAGATGACTTGCAGACCATAAACCAAACCGTACACCAAACCGACAATCAACACCAGAATCAACAACGAAACCCCAGACCAAAGAACATTGTGCAATTGGGAATACAAGGTCGCAAAGAGCAAGCCAGCATAGAGGATATACCAGTACCACTTGATTTGATTGGCCTTACTTTCGGCATCTTGCAATACCACACTGGCCGGTATTTGGGTCATCGAAACAATCGAA